>CAIJZF010000133.1 GCA_903825095.1 uncultured Bacteroidota bacterium
CTAGTGATTCATATAATTAATGACGCATTCGCTAGAAGAAAAAAATAAATTTATGCGCCCCCTTCCCACTATTCATAATGCCGACAGTTTCAAAGATTTGAAAATTTGTGTTTTACAACCAGACTATTCAACCTCTGAAGTAGATTATCAACACTATGATCCAAAAAGAGACCTCTCTAGCATTATGCCAGAAGCACATTTTGATCATGTTTATTTAAATAAGCTTACTACTTATCAGCAATTAAAAGAACTCAAAGATAAAAATTACGATATCTATATTAATTTATGTGAAGGTTATTTAGAATGGACAGTACCTTCTATAGATGTTATTATGAGTTTGGATTTATTGGGACTTCCTTATACTGGACCTAGTACCAACTTATATGACCCGCCAAAAACTATTATGAAGTATTTGGCTTTCTGTGAAGATGTGAAAACACCTGCCCATATTCATATAGAATCGGAAGAAGATATAGCGCAACTTCCAGGCAATTTGCAATTTCCTTTATTTGTAAAACCAGCCAAGGCAGGTGATAGCCTGGGTGTAGACAACGCTTCTAAAGCAAATAATACAAGTGAATTAATCACTAAGGTGAAAAGTATATTAGCAGAATTTGGTGCTGCCTTGGTAGAGCAGTATATTGATGGCCGTGAATTTACAGTTTTAGTTTGCGCGAATGCAGATGGTAAAACTTGTACCAGCTTTGTACCGGTTGAATATATTTTCCCTGAAGGCTTTAGTTTTAAAACCTACGCCTTAAAAACTTCTGAATTACATCCTACTGCCAATATTCCTGTATCGGATACTGTCTTGGCTACTAAGTTAAAAAATATTGCAGAACAAGTATTTATGTCTTTCAATGGTGTGGGTTATGGAAGAATGGATTTTAGAATGAATGAGAAAGGAGAAATATTTTTTCTTGAAATTAATTTTACCTGTTCTGTTTTTTATGCACAAGGTTATGAAGGCTCTGCCGATTATATTTTACTACACGATGGTGCAGGACAGCGTGGATTCTTGGAAAGAATTATTATTGAAGGCATGGCACGCTATAGAAGAAAAGAAAAAGTATTTAAAATTAAAGGCAATGCTATTTCCGGATATGGCATGTACGCCAAATGGGATTTACCTAAAGGCACTATTCTATTTCAAGGGGAAGAAAAATCACAACGTATTGTTACCAAAAAATTTGTAGATGAAAATTGGGATGAGCGTGAGAAATTAAATTTTAGAAGATACGCCTATCCTATTAGTAAGGATGTATATATATTATGGGACTTACAACCCGAAGAGTGGTCTCCTCAAAACCACCACTGCGATGCTAACTGCAGCTATAAGGGCTTAAATGTAGTTATAAATAGAGCGGTTAAAAAAGGAGAAGAGCTTACCTTGGATTATGGATCCTTTTTAGATGAAACCATGGAACCTTTTAATTGTAATTGTGGTTCTGCTAATTGTCGCGGCCTTATTAAAGGTAATGCCGGCAATAAGATTTAACCTAGAATTTCTAGTCATTTCATACCATTTGTTCCCAATAAGAATGTTTTTTTTATTATATTCATAGTAACGATTGCTTACTTTAAAACCAGTATATGAAAAAACAATTACTAGTGTTAACTTGCTTATTGGCTAGCACACAATTTGTAATGGCTCAAAAAATGTCAAGTAGAGATAGCCTTGCAGCCACAATGGAAGTATGGGTAAATGTACCGGTAGTAACACCCGGTGTAAATAATGCCGACGCTCCTTCCGACGCTACTATATTATATAATGGTCATGGCCTAGGCGCTTTTCAAAAAAGAGATGGTAGTGCTGCAGGCTGGAAAATAGATGCAGATGGTGCAGTAACCGATATTAAAGGTGCGGGTGATTTAATTACCAAGGAAGCTTTTGGAAACTGTCAATTACATCTTGAATTTAGAGAGCCTTCTGAAGTAAAAAGCAGTGGGCAAGGCCGAGGGAATAGTGGTGTATATATAATGGGTAAATATGAAATTCAAGTTTTAGATTCTTATAATAATCCAACTTATTCTAATGGACAAGCGGGGGCAGTGTATAAGCAACATGTGCCTTTAGTGAATGCAAGTCGCAAACCAGGTGAATGGCAGTCTTATGATATAATTTTTACAGCACCGCAGTTTAAAGAGAATGGCGATTTAGAAAGCCCTGCGCGTGTAACTGTTATTCATAATGGTGTGCTTATACAAAACAATGTAACTATTTTAGGGCCAACCGATTGGGTAATCAAACCTAAATATGAAAAACATGCTTCTAAATTACCATTAATGTTACAAGATCATGGCGATGATGGTAATCCAATTAGCTATAGAAATATTTGGATTCGCAACTTATAATTTTATAATGAATTTAATAGGTAAAATTCATCCAGCAGCTTTTATTGAACCCTTCTCCCTGTTTTGGTGGCAGTGTATTGTGATGGTAATTCTAATTATTACCATTGTAGTAAGAGTACCCTTTCATTTTAAAAAAATTCAACCTAAGACTTACGCTAATTTTATTGCCTTATTTTTTGGCATCAATTATATTGTAGAAAATTATTACAATTACGCAACAGGCTATTGGAACTTACAACAAAGCCTTCCTGTTCATTTATGCAGTATTAGTTATTTTTTATGCATTATTACACTCATTAACTACAGACAGTGGTTGGCTGAATGCCTTTACTACTGGGGCTTAGCGGGTGGTATACAATCTTTACTGACACCTGAATTTACCGTAGGCATGGAAGGTTATAATTTTTACGCCTACTTTATTGACCATGGTGGTATGCTATTAGTTATTACTTATATGATTGTTCATTTGAACTTTGTACCCCGACCAAAATCTTGGTTATGGGTATTAGGCTATACGCAGTTAGTTGCTATTGGCGTAAGTATTATTAATTATTCGGTGGGTGCTAATTATATGTATTTATCCGCGAAGCCAGAAGTGAGTAATCCTTTTGTGATTGGAGAATGGCCTTATTATATTTTAGTATTAGAATTAGTGGCCTTAGTACATTTCTGGGTTTTATACCTACCCTTCGCTAAAAAAAATAAGCAAGCTATTAAAGCAGAAGCTTAATTGAACTTGCAAGAGTATTAATTAGTATCTAGTTGTGATAACATATAATTCTAAAGCTCTTCAATTCTTTTAGCCTTATCATCTATCACTAAATCAAAATTGGGTTTAGTAGGGCCTCCGTTGGGGTCATAGCCTGTAATTAAATCGTGAAACTTACAACCCCATTTATTTAATTGTTCTAAAGTAAGGCCTCTTAAATCACGCTTCGAACTCTCTCCTCTGCCTGTCCAATAAGTAATATGCCAGCCCTCATCGTATAGTTTATTAATCTTAGCTACATTTTCAAAGTTTGGCTCTGCTAGCTCATATACTCTTTTATCTGTATAAAAGCAGATGGTTTCATCTATATCAATTAACGCTTTCTTAGAACCGAACCTTTTAGACTCAATCATTGTTATCTATTTTAATTATTAACTATTGCAAATTTAGATAGTTTCTATAAATTACACCGTTGAAATTATAATTAAGCCTAAATAACCCTACATGCGTATTCTCCTTTTATCTGTTTGTATTTTATTACAACAATTCGCTACTGCTCAGTCAAGCACTGAACCCCTTATTCGTGTTGATAAAATTACCATCGCAAGAGATACTTACGGCGTGCCGCATATTTTTGCACCCACCGACCCCGAAGTGGCCTATGGCTTGGCCTGGGCGCATGCAGAAGACGATTTCACTACTATTCAAACCCTTATTTTAACGGGTAAAGGAAAACTAGCTACTTATTTAGGTGCTAAGGGTGCACCCGTTGATTATGTATTTGGTTTATTAAATACAAAGTCTATTGTGCTGGAGCAAATAAATAGTTTAGACCCTAAATTTATTTTACTAGTGAAAGGTTATTTAGCAGGCTTGGAAGCTTTTGC
>CAIJZF010000134.1 GCA_903825095.1 uncultured Bacteroidota bacterium
GTGGTAGAGTGATTATTGAAAATAAGGTGGAAATAGGGGCCTGCTGTACGGTGGATAGAGGCGTAAGTGGAGACACTATTATAGGTATGGGTACCAAGATTGACAATATGGTACATATTGGACATGATACCCAAATTGAGGCCAACTGTTTATTTGCAGCACAAGTGGGTATTGCAGGAGGCGTTAAAATAAAATCGGGTGTGACTATTTGGGGTCAGGCCGGGGTGAATAAAACATTGACCATTGGAGAAAATGCAGTGGTTTTATCTCAGGCAGCTGTTTTATCAAGTATAGAAGGTAATAAAGTATATATGGGCTTTCCTGCAGAAGACGCTTCTATTAAAAGAAGGGAGCTAGTTTGGATTCGTCGTATACCTGAGCTTTGGAAAAAAATAATGGAAAAAGAATAATTTACTTAAGCTGATGCATTTCAGTTAATTCTGCACATACTCTTTGAATAGTGGTATCCATACTTCGATATTGAAAAGAAGAAAAGGCTTTTAAAAATTTCTCATTATTAAAATACACTTTGGCCTGAGCAGTAGCCGCTGTCTCTTTAGTAAGCAGTGGTGTTTTTCCCGTAAACAAAGATTTAATAGCCTCTACTCTCCAAACAATAGCTGCTAGCAAAGGGGTTACTTTTCTAGTAGGAGGTTTTTTAGAAAATGCATTGGCAATTTTAGTAAACACTGTTTGATAACTTAAATTTTCAGCACTAATAATATAACGCTCCCCCACAATAGGGCTATCCATTAATAATTGCATAGCATCAATCACATCTAGTACATCCACGAAACCGCTGATACCATTGGTATACCAAGGGAACTGATTATAACTCGATTTAAAAATTTCAGAGGATCCTTTATTCCAATCTCCTGCGCCAAATATAATAACAGGATTTACAATAGCTATATTTAATCCCTCCGCCATCCCTCTCCATACTTCCATTTCTGCTAAGTACTTCGATTTTCCATAAATACTATTACTTGTTTCAGGCGTCCAATGCATGGTTTCATCAATGGGTGCGTCTTCTCTAATTCTTCCGAGTGCGGCTACCGAACTTACAAATACAAGCTTCTCTACTTTTTGATCAAGACAAATATTCACCAGATTCGCTGTGCCTTCTTGATTCGCCTTTATCATCATCGCAGCCTTACTTGGAGAAAAAGAAACAATGGCAGCTGAGTGATAAACATGAGTAGCGCCTTCCATAGCATCTGTAAGTGCCGATACATCTAATAAATCGCCAGCTACCCAGTTTACTTTTTCAGCCCCTTTAAAACTAGGTATTTGATTACGGTATAAGGCCCTTACTGTTTTTCCTTTAGCAACTAAAGATTGTATTAAATGAGAACCCACGAGTCCGCTGGCGCCTGTTACAAAAATCATGGGTTATTTTTTATCTTTTAATAATTTAGAGATGTCTTGCTTGAGTTGTTCAATTTCTAAAGTTTTTAAACCATCGTAAATTTTACCACGCACTTTTCCTTCTCTGTCAATGAGTGCAAAAAATTGAGTATGTATGAATTGATCTTCTATTTTTTCTACATTGTTTTTAGGATCGTCTAATAAATATGAGCCACGAGCCATTAAGTATAAACTATCTTTTCTACCTGTTAAAAATATCCATTTTTTAGTGTCTACACCTAAAGAATCGGCATATCTTTTAAGTACTGGAACCGAGTCTGTGCCTGGATTACAGGTATGTGAAACAATTTGAAAATCAGGATCGTTTTTATAAATACTATAAATATCTTTCATGTTGGTATTCAGCTTTGGGCAAATACCTTTACAGGTAGTGAAAAAATATTCAACCACTGTAATTTTATTCAGTAATTCTTTATCGCTAAAAGCCTGGCCATCCTGATTGGTAAAATGAAAAGGTTGTACATAACTTAAAACAGGTAATTGCACTTTCCAGTTATCAGTACCTCTAAATAGGAAATAATAAAATGCAGCTAGTAAAAGGGAGAAAAATACAATATAAGTAAGCAATTTTTTAGACATAGCGCATTCGTTTTGGACCCTAAAGGTAATATTATTTTAGGGCAATTAGAATTGGGTTATCTTTACACTATGTTTAAAAAATGGAATTGGGACGCTATTGGTATTGGGGCTTCACTAGCCTGTGCCATTCACTGCGCATTACTTCCCTTATTTTTTAGTAGTCTTCCCTTATTAGGTATTAATATCTTACACAATACTAGATTTGAATTAGGCATGATTTTACTTTCTTTTGCCATTGGTGCCTACTCCTTATACCATGGTTATAAAAAACACCATCATTCTTATGGGCCTATTATTTTATTTACCATTGGTATTGCACTTATGCTAAGTAGAATGGTATTTAGAAATATTGAAATAGTGTTATTATTTCCGGCCGCTTTTTTTATCATTATTGCACATGTCAATAACCATATGCGTTGTAGAGTGCACAACCATGCCCATGCGGATGACTGTGATCACTAATAATGAATTATAAATAAAAGAAATTTAACTAAGACAGACTGTAACTTACTTCCCCGTCTTTTTCGTCTTTGATTTGAATGCCCATAGAAATTAATTGATTTCTAATTTTATCGCTAGTCGCAAAATCCTTGCGAGACTTAGCGTCTTTACGAATTTCAATAAGTAATTGAATGACTCCATGTAATTGTACTTGGTTGGCACCGTTTTCTACCTTAAGACCTAATATATTTTCAATGAAAATAGTTAACTGTGTTTGTGCTAAAGTCCAGCTAGCACTAGATATGGCGTCAGCAGCAATATGCTTATCCTTTAATGAATTAATGAGAGGGGCTATTTCAAATAAATTAGCTACCACTTTTGCGGTATTTAAATCATCGTCCATGAATTCACCTAATTCATTCACCCAGGTGATAAGTTGTTTATCTAAAGCAGCATCGCTTGCGCTGGTATTGTTGGTAAAGCTTTCTGCTTTTAGCCACTCGTAGGCTTCCATTAATCTTTTCAGTGCTTTCTCTGAGGCTTGTAATGCTTCATTGCTAAAATCTAATGTGCCGCGGTATTGACTTTGTAAAATAAAGAATCTTACCGTCATAGGACTATAGGCCTGCGTTAAAATAGGATGGCTACCATCGAATAGCTCACTTAGCTTCACTACATTATTATAGCTCTTGCCCATTTTACGGCCGTTAATGGTAATCATATTATTATGTACCCAATAACGAGCAGGCATTTCATGGTTACAAACTGTGCTTTGTGCAATTTCACATTCATGATGCGGAAATTGTAAGTCCATTCCACCTCCATGTATATCAAATTGTTTGCCTAAATATTTAGTAGCCATGGCAGAGCATTCAATATGCCAGCCCGGAAACCCTTCCCCCCAGGGGCTTTGCCAACGCATAATATGTTCAGCTGGTGCTTTTTTCCATAAAGCAAAATCTACTTTATTTTTTTTCTCGTCCTGATTATCTAGTTCACGCGTTGTATCTAATTGGTCTTCCAAATTACGCCCACTCAAAATTCCATAGGGCTGATTTTTTTTAGAATAGACATCGTTGTATTTAATCACATCAAAATAAACCGAACCATTGGCTTCATAAGCAAAACCATCAGCCATGATTTTTTTAATCATTTCTATTTGCTCCACAATATGTCCTGTAGCGGTGGGTTCAATGCTAGGGGGTAAATTATTAAACTGCTCCATGGCCCAATGATACAAGTGCGTATACTTTTGCACTAGTTCCATGGGTTCTAATTTTTCTAAAATAGCCTTGCTAGCAATTTTATCTTCTGCCTGTTTACCTTCTTCTTCAAAATGTCCTGCATCGGTAATATTTCTTACATAGCGCACTTTATAGCCCTGGTGCATTAGGTACCTATATAAAACATCAAAGGTGATAAAAGGACGCGCATGACCTAAATGACTTTCTCCACTTACTGTAGGACCACAAACATACATACCCACATAAGGTGCGTTGAGTGGTTCAAAAACTTCTTTTTGACGTGTAAGGGAATTGTATAATTTAAGTGGCATAGTTCGTATTGCCTCAAAGATATTTTATTTTAAATTAAATAGGTTAAATCTTATGTAAAATAAAGCGGGCTACTTCTTCAAAATTAGGTCGGCCATGATCATATGATGATCGCTCAGGTTTTCATCTATCGATTCCCAACCCCTCACCTCCCATGAACTATTCGTTAAAATATAATCAATTCTTAAAGTGGGAGTGATGCCTAAATAAGTAGCGCCCACACCAAAACCTTTTTCTAAAAATGCATCCTGCCAATTTCCTTTTATTGTTTTATAGGTATAAGAGCCTGGAACATCATTAAAATCGCCTGTGATAATGGCTGGATAATTGGTTTTAGCAAGATGCTCTTTTACCAGTTCTGCTTGTATGGCTCTCTGCATAAAAGCAGTACGCATTTTTCGAAGCACCCCTCTTTTTCCTTTGAAAGAAATAGAGTTGGTTACATTAGACTGGTCCATCATCGCATCAAATTCATTTTGCTTGAATCGATAAGAAGCAAGATGCGTCGTAAATATTTGAATGGTGTCATCTCCTTTTAATAGGGTAGCACTAATTAAACTCTCTCCACTTAAAAAGGCTATACGTTCTGCCTTTAATATTTTATATTTCGAATAAAGTATACAGCCAGAAAAATAATCGTTTTGAGCAACTTGAAAATCTTTAGAGAAAAAATTATATGGATATTTTTTTATAAAATAATTTGCATGGTTCGCAATATCATTAGGCCTTTCATTGGTATTGTACTCTTGTAAACAAATAATGTCGGGATTCCACTTTTGAATAGAATAGGCCATGTCCTCGGAGCGTAATTTTAAATTACTAGAACTAGTTATACCATTAAAGCCTTTTACATTCCAACTTAATACACGTAAAATATTTTCTTTCTTTTTTAGTGCAAAGGGCGTGCCTGGATGCCAGGCAAATACAGACCCTACCACCTGCCAACCTAAAACCATTGTTGCTATAGGAAGCAAGCTCATGATGGGCTTAGCAATTAACCAAAATATGCATAATAAAATTTCAATGGCAATTAAATACGGCGCCATCAAACCTAAAAACCCGTTCACCCAAATAAAAGAAGCGGGTGTAAAAAATAGAGGATACAAAAATAAAAAAGAAACCAATAGATTAAAAAAAAGAAAAACTTTTTTCCCAAAATTTCTTGCCCTTGATTTTTTTTTCATGTGCATAGAGAGGATGAGGAATGATTATTTTTTGGGGGCTAAGCTATTATTCAACAAATGTAAAAGTTGATGCATCCATTTACCTAAATCATTGCCTTTATTTAATAACATTACATACAGCAGTCCAGTAGTTGCGGCTACCAAATAGCTTATCATTAGAGCAAGGCTTGCTTCTTGTAAACTAAAGGCTTGAATAATAAGGTAAACCATGGCTAATATCCATACAGGAATACCCTTTCCTATATTTTTAAGTAGTCGATACCTAGGCGCTAAGCTTACCGTAGCAATGGCTATGGCCATCACACCTACTTGCGCACCCATGATGGGCAGTTCTGCTCCCAAGAAAATATAAGCAAGCCCTGCAACGATTCCTGCATAAAAATAAATAGGGAATATATGTTTGTTGGCAGACTGCTCTTGTAATAAAACACCAAAAGCGGTTAACCAAATCATGTTGGTGAGTAAAACCCAAAAACCATCATGCACCCAGTAATAAGTGAATAAGGTCCAGGGCTGATGCAATAGTTCCATGGCCGATGGATGTAAAATACTAGGCTCCATTATTTGAGCATAAAATTGCTCTAAGGGATAGCTATTTAAATAATAGACCACTTTTAAAAATCCAATAAGTGCATATACTACTAAATTAATAGAGAGTAGGGCAATTAAAGCATTATTGTCGGCGCCAATACTTGGCTTATGATTTGTTTCGTTTTGCATTAGTAAGTGGGTCCTTTCTTTTTCCAAATATACACCAATATAAAACCAATGATAGCGCCTCCTACATGGGCCCATCTTGCTACATTATCTCCCGCAGAATTTTCAATGCCTTTATATAATTCAAAAGCAAAATAGGCAATACCTAACCATTTTGCTTTTACAGGGAATAAAAAATAAATATAGATATAGGTGTTTGGAAATAAATAGACAAAGGCAATTAAGATACCAAAGACCGCACCACTAGCACCTAAAGTAGCGGTACTCATTGTTTTATTATAATAAGTAGTGATTAAGTCCATCAGTTGTGGCGCTAAACCAGGAGTAGAGAGACTCACTTTATTTTCAGCAAGTATTTGTGTAAGCGGAATATGATGTTTAGCAGAATAATTATAGACAGCTTCCGTAAAACCCGATGCATTCGTTTTACTAAGTAGCAATAAACGTTCATATTCTGTTGCTAGTGGCACTAATTGATAAGATAGTATAGCTAGATGTATTACCGCTGCGCCTACTCCACATAACATATAAAAAAGTAAAAACCTTTTAGGGCCCCAAACATTTTCTAAAATAGATCCAAACATCCATAAGGCAAACATATTGCCAAGAATATGGCTAAAGTCGCCATGCAAGAACATATGAGTAATTAATTGCCAAGGCTTATATAAATCGCTCTGCCAGGCATGTAAAGCAAAATAATCTTCAAAAGAAAAACTACTGGTAGGACCCGCAAAAGTATTTTGTGCTAAAAAAACCAGCCCATTAATAATTAATAAGTTTTTTATAATAGTAGGTAAAACTTCGAAACGGCTGGGCCTAAACTGCGTCATGCTTTATGATTTGCGTATAATATTATAGTAAGTCTTTTCTTTTTAATTGAACCACATTTTCTATATGAAGTGTATGCGGAAACATATCAACCGGTTGAATTTTGGTGACCGTATACTTTTCATTTAATAAAGATAAGTCTCTTGCCTGAGTAGCAGGGTTACAACTTACATACACTATAATGGGCGCTTCCATGGCCAGTAACTTATGTACTAATTTTTCGTGCATACCCGCTCTTGGAGGGTCGGTAATAATTACATCGGGCTTGCCATGTGTTTCAAAAAAAGCATCATCACATATTTTAATTACATCGCCTGCAAAAAAAGCAGTGTCTGTTAAATTATTTAGACTTGCATTTATTTTAGCATCTTCTATCGCCTCTTCAACTACTTCTACACCAATAATTTTTTTAGCATTTTTACTGCAAAAAATTCCAATGCTGCCGGTGCCACAGTATAAATCATAGACTATTTCTTTACCAGTTAGTTCTGCAAATTCACGCGTTACCTGATATAGTTTTTCTGCCTGCTTTGAATTAGTTTGAAAAAAAGATTTAGGACTTATTTTAAATTGGAAGTCTTCTAAGTACTCTGTGATATAGCCGCTGCCTGAATATACTTGAGGCAGGAGGTCCTGCATGCTATCATTACGCTTAGCATTAATAGTATATAATAAGGTAGTTATTTGCGGGAAGCGATCTAATAATATATTAAATAATGCTTCGCGTTTTTCTTTGTCTTCATAGCCCAAAATTAAATTCACCATCCACTCTCCCTTTGTTGTGTTGCGAATAAACATATTACGCACCCAACCGTTATGCTCTTTAATATTATAAAAAGGCATTTCGTTGTCTATGGCAAAAGCAACTACTGCTTTTCTTAAGTAGTTGGTAGGTTCTTCTTGTAAATAACATTTATCCACTTCAACCACTTTTTCAAAAAAACCTCTAGCATGAAAACCTGCCACCCCTGGTGCTTTTTCAAGTATAGTGGTATCTCCATTTTCAGCTGCTGCCTTCATGGCTTTAAACTCTGAAAAAGGAATAAACTTTTCTGTAGCAAATGTATATTCTACTTTATTTCTATACCCTTGGGTTTGTTCTGCACCCATAATAGGTGGAATAGGCGGTAGGGCTACTTTAGCAATTCTTGTTAAATTATCTACTACTTGTTTATGCTTGTAGGTTAGTTGTTGTTCGTAAGGAAGCATTTGCCATTGACAACCACCGCATACACCAAAATGACTACAAAAAGGAGTGACTCTAATACTTGAATAAGAGTGGAAATGTTTTACAAAACCCTCTCCCCAATCGGCTTTGTTTTTTTGTAGTTGAATATCAACAATATCTCCCGGTACAGCACCTTCTACAAATATGACCTTGCCCTCTACTCTGGCTAATGCCTTGCCCTCAGCGGCATAATCTTCAATTAATACTTTTTCTAATAAAGGGGCTTGTTTAAATTTTCTCACGGA
>CAIJZF010000135.1 GCA_903825095.1 uncultured Bacteroidota bacterium
AAATAACAGTATTAAGAATATACATTCAATTCATTCGTTTATGCAAAAAGATATTGCTTCTATACGCCGCGACTATCAAATGGCTTCCTTAGATGAAGCAGCTAGCGCTGCCAATCCCATGGATCAGTTTACACATTGGTGGGAAGATGCTACTACTAGCAATATCGATGAAGTGAATGCCTTTGTACTTTCAACTCTAGATGCTAACCGCGCTCCTGCGTCGCGCGTAGTGCTTCTCAAAGGCTATACCCCTGAAGGTTTTATTTTCTTTACCAACTACGATAGCGATAAAGGCAAAGAGATAGCTGCTAACCCTAATGTAGCCATGAATTTTTTCTGGAAAGAATTAGAGCGTCAAGTGCGTATTACTGGAACGATTAAAAAAATAAGCTCAGAAGAATCTGCTGAATATTTTCATTCACGCCCCTTGGGAAGTCAAGTAGGGGCTTGGTCTTCACCACAAAGTCAGATAATTCCGAATAGAGAATTTCTTGAAAAAAGTTTTGCAGAGAATACAAAGAAATATAAAGAAGGAACGGTGCCCTTACCTCCACATTGGGGTGGTTATATAGTACATCCAACGCAGGTTGAATTTTGGCAAGGCCGCAGTTCACGCTTGCACGACCGTATTCGTTATAGTTTTGAAAACCATCAGTGGACGAAAGTTAGATTAGCGCCTTAGAGAATTACTTTTTACGAGCAAGCACTTTCTTCGCTGCCTCTACAATATTAGGTGTATCTAATCCGTACTTCGCTAATAATTGATTCGGTGTACCGCTTTCTCCAAATGTATCTTTGGTTCCTACATATTCAATAGGAATAGGACAATGAGTTGCTGCCACTTGTGCAATGCAATCGCCCATACCACCAATAATATTATGCTCTTCGCAAGTTACTGCGCATCCTGTTTTTGAAATACTTTCTACAATAGCTGCAACATCTAAAGGCTTAATAGTATGTATATTAATAACTTCAACACTTACACCCGTAGCTTCTAAAATCTTACCCGCTTCAATAGCCTTCCAAACTAAGTGACCACAAGCAAATAAAGTAATGTCTTTACCATCGCTTAATTTTTGTGCCTTACCAATCACAAAATCAGAACCATCTTCCATGGTGAAATTAGGCCACTTCGGTCTTCCAAAACGTAAGTACACCGGACCATGATAATTAGCAATAGCCTTAGTCGCAGCCTTGGTTTGGTTAAAGTCACATGGTACTACCACGGTCATGCCTGGTAACATTTTCATTAGTCCTATATCTTCTAAAATTTGATGCGTGGCACCATCTTCTCCTAAAGTTAAACCTGCATGTGATGCACAAATTTTTACATTCTTATCCGAGTAAGCAACACTTTGTCTAATTTGATCATACACTCTACCTGTACTAAAATTCGCGAAGGTAGTGGTGTAAGGAATTTTACCACCAATGGTTAAACCCGCAGCCATACTAATCATATTAGCTTCTGCAATACCTACTTCTATAAAACGATCTGGAAATTCTTTAATAAAGGGCCCTAATTTAAAAGAACCTGCTAAGTCTGCAGTTAATACTACTACTTCACTATTTTCTTTTGCTAATTCATGTATGCCTTCACCAAATCCAGCTCTGGTTTCTTTTTCATTTAAGGCTACGATATCTTTTACGTTCATAGTATTTAGTTTTCTTTAATTAGTTGTATAGA
>CAIJZF010000136.1 GCA_903825095.1 uncultured Bacteroidota bacterium
TTTAAATTCCATGGATTTTTTGTTCTTCCACCAAACCAATAATCGCCCCTAGCTAAAGCACCTAAAGTAAATTTAGCAACAAGTACTGCGCCAGCTTCTCTTAGTTTAGTATATACAAAGGCATCTTCCTCAATTGTTTGATTTTGATAAGGCGCTGCTCCCCAAGTTGTCTTAGTGCCTTTTACAGCAAATAAATCTTTCAAACCATAAGGGATACCATGTAATAAACCTCTGTATTTTCCTTGCGCTAATTCTGCATCTGCTTTTTTAGCTTGTGCATAGGCAATCTCTTCTTGTAAACTAATTACACATTGTAAAGTGTCGCCCCATTTTTTGATACGCTCAATAAAAAATTGAGTAAGCGCTAAGGAACTTATTTTTTTATTTTTAATTAAAGAGGCTAATTGTTCAATCGTATAAAAAGCTAAATCATTTTTATTAACGGGTAATTGAACGGTATTGTCTAATTTCCATGCAATGGGGTTCTGAACTTTGTTAAAATGCATACCAGGCACCACCGGCGTTTGCCACATACTTAAGGGTACACTATTTGGCAAAGACAAATTATGCATCGCCTTGTAGTTCGCTAAATTGTCTATTACATCGGAGTATAAAGTATCTATTTCCTTAGTGGTAAAACTTAGGTCAATTAGTTTAGCGGCACTAATTAAATCTTTTTTTTGAATGGAAGTATCTTGTGCAGATACAAAAAGACCAAGAGCTAATAGTAAGCTTGTAAATACGATGCGCATAAATTAGTTTTTTAATTGCATCAAAGATAATATTACCTACTTGGTTTTGGACGACTAAAATGTCTTTTTTGCCCACCATTTGCCATGGCCTTAGACCTAGCATGTCCTGAATTGCCTCTTCCTTGTTGTTTGGCCTCTTTAATAGGATTAAAGTTGGTCATGGGGAAGGGGTGGTTTTCTATAACGGGTATCTTTTTTGCAATTAATTTTTCGATGTCTTTTAAAAAGGCTCTTTCTTCCGCATCGCAGAAAGAAATGGCAGTTCCATTCGCGCCTGCACGACCTGTTCTTCCAATACGGTGCACATAGGTTTCTGGAATATTTGGAATTTCATAATTCACTACATAGGCTAGTTCATCTACGTCAATACCTCTTGCTGCAATATCGGTGGCTACGAGTACTCTTGTTGTTTGTGCTTTAAAATTGGTAAGTGCTCTTTGTCTTGCATTCTGTGCTTTATTACCATGAATAGCTTCCGCCTTAATATTATTTTTCAAAAGTAGGTTTACTACTTTATCTGCACCATGTTTTGTTCTTGTAAAAACCAAGGCTGTTTTAATAGCTGTGTTTTTTAGAATTTCAATAAGTAATGCATTTTTATTTACTTTATCTACAAAATAAACCGATTGCTCAATAATATCTACAGTTGAAGAAACAGGCGTAACGCTTACTTTCAGTGGATGAAATAAAATACTATTAGCTAAACTTACAATTTCAGGAGGCATGGTTGCAGAGAAAAATAGCGATTGTCTTTTTTTAGGAAGTACGGCTAATAATTTTTTCACATCATGCACGAAACCCATATCCAACATTCTATCTGCTTCGTCCAATACAAATATTTCTACTTCTCTAATATTTAAATGCCCTTGGTTCATTAAGTCTAGTAATCTTCCTGGTGTAGCAATCACCACATCCACTCCATTTCTTAAAGCAGTTACTTGTGGCCCTTGTCCAACACCTCCAAAAATAACAGTGCAGTTTAAACCAGTATGTCTTCCATAAGCATTAAA
>CAIJZF010000137.1 GCA_903825095.1 uncultured Bacteroidota bacterium
ACTGCACTTCAATAGAATCAATTTTATTTACTTTCCCTAAACCAAATTGTGCAATATTTTGCACCGTTGATAAATAACCTCTATAGGGTGTGTTTTCCCAAACCTGTTTTTGACCCTTGTCATAAAAAATGGTAATAAAGGCACCTAAACCATTTTTATTTAAAGCATCTCCCTCTAATGCTACTTGTAAAAAATGGCTTGTTTCTTTATTGATTTGTCTTTCTTTATTTTGATAGATAGAAGCTTCGTCGTTAATATTATTTACAATTAAATCTAAGTCTCCATCATTGTCTAAGTCGGCATAGGCAGCGCCATTAGAAAATGTAGGCATTTTTAAACCCCAATCGGCTGAGACATCTGTGAAGGTTAAATCGGCATTGTTTTTAAATGCATAATTATGAATTTTAACTTCCGGAATTTCTACTAATAGTTGTTCCTTGGATGCAAAGCTATAAGCCTTATTACGAAATGTTATAAAGTCATGGTCGGTAACATCCTTAGGAAAACCATTAGTCACAATTAAATCGCGGTGGCCATCATTATCAAAGTCTACTAACAAAGGGGTCCAACTCCAATCGGTTTCAGCAATGCCGGATAAAAAGGCAATCTCACTAAAAATGGGTGCTCCAATAGAATCGTTTTTATTCACACGAGGCCCTTGGTTAATTTGCAAAGTATTTCTTACATACTGATAATTGTATCCATACAAATCGCTATTCTGAAAAGTTTGATAGCTATTGGGATTCATCATCATTTTTTTACGGTAGTTGTCTCTTGGATTCATATCCAAAGTGCAAAAATCTAATAATCCATCGTTATTAATATCGGCTACATCCACGCCCATTGAATTCACAGAACTATGTTTAAAATAAACCGACAACTGGTCGGTGAAAGTACCGTCATGGTTATTAATCCATAAATAATCGTTGGGTAAATAATCATTGGTTACAAATATATCGGGCCAACTATCTTTATTAATATCGGTCACTACCACACTATGACCATAGCCTTCTCTTAGAATACCTGCCTTGGCAGATACATCGGTATACACTGGATGATGTAATGCAGAATCGTAATTGTTTTGAAATAATTTACTGGAACTAAAATAAGCTGGGTCTTGATCCTTGGGATGAAATACATTGGGCGTATGTGGGTCTTTTATTTCATTCACCACTAAAAACATATCTAAGTCTCCGTCTTTGTCATAATCAAAAAAACTAGCCATGGTGGAGAAAGAAGTATCGGCAAGTCCATAAGCAGCCGCTTCTTCTTTAAATTGAGGCACCCCTGTTTTATCAAGGCCCTTATTAATATACAATAGGTTTTTTCGCTTGTTCGCGTCTTTATCTAAAGTAACACATACATATATATCGGGCCAGCCATCGTTATTTATATCCACTACAGACACGCCCCTGCTCCATCTGCCTTCCCCTGTTACACCCGCCTTCACAGTGATATCATTAAACTGCATATCCCCTTTATTGAGGTATAATTTATTGGACACTTTATTACCCGTAAAATAAATATCGGATAAGCCATCTTTATTAAAATCACCCACCCCTACACCACCCCCATTATAAATATTAGAAATATCCAACACATTCAGTGAATCGTTCTCGATAATTTCATTGTTAAAATGCACCCCAGAATTCTCGGATTTTACTAATTCAAATAATGGTTTTTTAATAGAACAAGCGCTTAACACAAATAGGCATAGACCAAAAAAGTAATTCCTTCGCAACATTAAATTTAGTTTTAAATTAGGTTAAATACCCTCGTAAATATTGGTTTTTTATAGGTAAATAAAGATACTAAAGAAATCGTTTTTGAGGGGGTATGGGCAAAAAAAAGAGTCCCGCTCCGATTGCTCGGGCGGGACTCTTATATGAGTAACTTATTAAGTTAATTCAATTAGTAACCAGGGTTTTGAGTTAAAACCGATTTTCCGTCTTTCACAGATTTGTCAATTTGTGTTTGAGGAATAGGTAAGTACTCAGACTTTCCAGCTTTGTAAGTTGCACCAGCAATTTGTGTGTAACCTAAGGCTGCTTCTTTAACAGAATAAGTGTTTAACTCGGTTACACCTTGTCCCCAACGAGTAAGGTCAGAGAAACGGTGTCCTTCCAT
>CAIJZF010000138.1 GCA_903825095.1 uncultured Bacteroidota bacterium
CCACTTCCTCCGCCGCCGCCCATCTTGCGCATAAGTAGCACCCAAACTACCACTATAAGTACTAAAGAAAATATAGTGTTGGCAATAGGGCCAAACCACTCTCCTTCTTTCACAGCATTCTGTGGTACTTCTTGAATATTTTTTTGTTCGTAAAAACGTTGTAATCTTTCATTAAAACTATTCCAATCGGTTACATTGAATTCAAATAAAGGCACATTTTTAATTTTTGCCTTATCCATTTTACGTTTTAATTTCTGAACGTAAAAGTCTTTATCAATACTATCGGGCTTAATATAAACACGCACCAATTCTTTGTTTTGAACAAGATCAATTTTTTCTACATCACCCCCTGTTAACATCACTTGCTTAAATTCAAGTTCAGAAGTGGTCATAATATCTGGAGCAGTTTGGAAGAAACGAGCAGACAATAATGAAATGGCGATTAAACCATAAATCCAATATATGTTGAACTTAGGCATTTTGGGCCCATCTCCTAATGGGCTTTTCTTCTTTTTATTTTCAGGTATCATTGGTAGCTAATTAATTCTTGGTGTTGTATATATTTTATAAATGCTTGCTTAATTGGATATCCCCAACATCAAGTAACAATTTTTTTTAAAATAAGTTTTAAAGATCATGCATTTTAGCGTCTGCATCGCTCCACATATCTTCTATTTGATAAAAATGTCTAGCTTCTGGATGCATTACATGCACTACTATATTAATATAATCGATAAGTAACCATTGAGCAGCAGTTTGCCCTTCTGTTTTATAAGGCATTTCTCCGCATTTAGTTTTCACTTCAAATTCAATAAAATCGGCAATGGCCTTTAATTGTGTGGTATTATTGGCTTCGCAGATAATAAAAAAATCGCTGGTGGACTCTGGTATTTTCTTCAAGTCTAAACTTATAATATTGGTACCCTTTTTATCTTGGATAGCCTGAATGATAGTTTTGAAAATTTTTGAGCTGCGGGTAAGTTGTAATACCGTTGATTTTTTACGGCTTTTTAAGTGTTGAAAGTGGTTCCAATGATTCTTATATTTATTTGTTAAATGCTTATTAATTCAAACATTTTAAGGTACTAAAATGATTCTAAACTAACTTTACAAAAATAGCAATTCTTTGTTACCTGCCACACCAAATATCCTATTAGGGGAGCCGCTCATCGAACTTACTACTATCCCTAGTACCAATATCTATGCCATGGACCAAGTGCATCAGGGTTTAGCGATATCTGGCAGTTGCTACACCGCTGATTTTCAGACTGCTGGAAAGGGGCAACATGGCCGTGTTTGGGAAAGTGAAAAAGGGCAAAACCTACTTTCAAGCTATGTTTTGGAGCTAAAACAGTTAAAAACAGGTAAAATTTGGACCCCAGCCGATCAAATTGGGTTTTCAGCAGCCATTGCTCTAGGCGCTAGGGCCTTTTTTGCATCCTTTGCGGGTGCAGAAACCAAAATTAAAAAGCCCAATGATATCTATTATCGTGACAGAAAGGCAGGGGGCATACTTATAGAAAACCTAATTAGAGGGAAGGATTGGACCTGGACCATAATAGGCATTGGCATGAATATTAACCAAGGTTCTTTTTCATCGGCTGCAGTCAATCAAATAGCAGCAAATCCTATTTCTTTGCAAGAGATCACCAATCAAATTTGGGATTTGAAAAAAATGCAAAAGCATTTAAGTGAGGCCTTAACTAACTCTATTCAAAATTGGTTAATGCAAGGCGATGAAAAAACCATTGAAGCATTGAACGATGTATGTATTGAAATAAATGATAAAAAATAGTCGTAAAAATTAGTCAAAAAAATTAAGAGCTACTTAAAAAATAATAAAGTAAACATGAGTATAAAATTAACAGAACATTCTAAAGGGGGCGGTTGTGGTTGTAAAATTTCTCCGGCCATACTTTCTGAAATATTAGCGGCACATAATGTAGGAGCCAAGACCAATGTAAAAAATTTATTAGTAGGCAATGATAGTAGAGACGATGCAGCAGTGTATCAAATAGATGAAAAAACGGCTATGATAAGTACCACCGATTTTTTTATGCCCATTGTAGATGATGCATTTGCTTTTGGACAAATTGCAGCAGCGAATGCGATTAGCGATGTGTATGCCATGGGAGGTAAACCTATTTTTGCCTTAGCAGTATTGGGTTGGCCCTTAGCTACACTACCTGCAAGTGAAGCTGCTAAAGTAATGGAGGGTGCAAGAAAAACTTGTACCGACGCAGGTATTGTAATTGCAGGAGGACATAGTATTGATAGTCAGGATCCCATTTTTGGATTAGTAGTGAATGGACTCGTTGCTATAGAAAATTTAAAAAGAAATGATACTGCTAAACAAGGAGATGTATTAATATTAACCAAGCCACTAGGGGTGGGTATTATGGCTACTGCACAAAAAAGAAAAGTTTTAACGGAGGAAGATTTAAATTTTTTAGTCAAGCAACTTACTACTATAAATAAAGCAGGTGAAGCTTTAGGAAAAATAAAAGAAGTGCATGCCATGACCGATGTAACAGGTTTTGGATTACTTGGACATTTAACTGAGATGATGGAAGGAAGTAATTTATCGGCGTCTATTGAATATAATAAAATACCTATTATTCCAGCTGTAAGAAATTATATCGCACAAAAAACAATACCTGGTGCTACTGCACGCAATTGGAGCTCAGTTAGTCCTGGCGTGGTTTTGGGCCCTGGTGTAGATGAAG
>CAIJZF010000139.1 GCA_903825095.1 uncultured Bacteroidota bacterium
AACCAAACTGGAAACTTTCCAGCATAATGTTCTAATAAAAATCCAATAAAACGCTCGTGGGTTCCTAAAGGAGCTCGATGAATAATTAAAGGCGTTTCAGGTTCGTTGTCTTTATTGGTGAAATTTAAATTGAATCTTTTTCCTTGTGCAAAATCAACTTGGTTGGTAGCCAATGTAAATTCTCTTCCAATGATACTCCAAATTTGCACATCAATTTTTGGTCCGTAAAAAGCACCTTCATCTTGCACTTCTACAAACGGCGTTCCTGTTTCAATTAAGACGGCACGTACCATGGCTTCTGTTTCTAACCAAAGTTCAGGTTCGTTAATATATTTCTGTCCTAATTTTTTGGGATCATGTAAACTTAAACGCATCACGTATTTATCAATGCCAAAAATTTTGAAATACTTTAAATACATTTCATTCACCGCTCTGAACTCTTGTGCAAATTGTTCTTTAGTACAATAAATATGTGCATCATTCATGTGTAAACAACGCACACGCATTAAGCCAAATAATTCTCCGCTTTGCTCATATCTATAACAAGTGCCATACTCCGCTAAACGAAGTGGCATGTCTTTATAACTCTTTGGTTCTGCATCAAAAATTTTATGATGATGCGGACAGTTCATTGCTTTTAAATAATATTTTGTGCCATCTAATTCCATAGGAGGGAACATACTATCTTGATAATAGGGCAAGTGACCACTCTTAATGTACATACTCTCTTTGGCTATATGTGGCGTCACTACTCGCTTGTAGCCCGCATCCTCTTCAGTTTGCTTGGCTAAATTTTCTAACTCTTCAATAATAATAGTTCCGTTTGGCATCCATAAAGGAAGGCCAGGCCCTACATCATCATCCATGGTATAAATGCCTAATTCTTTTCCTAGTTTACGGTGATCTCTTTTTTTCGCTTCTTCTAAAAGCAATAAATATTCATCCAATTCTTTTTGATTCGGGAATGTAATTCCATATACCCTTGTCAACATTTTATTTTTTTCATCGCCTTTCCAAAATGCACCAGCAATATTGGTGATTTTTATAGCCTTAATAAAACTAGTATTGGGAATATGTGGCCCACGACATAAATCAGTGAAGGCACCTTGTGAGTAAAAAGTAATACTACCATCCTCTAAGCCCGATAATAAATCTAATTTGTATTCATCTTTTTTCTCTGTGAAATAAGCGGTTGCTTCTGCCTTAGACATTTCTTTACGAATGTAGGCGTTGGCTTGCTTGGCTAAATCATTCATCTTTTTTTCAAGCAATAAAACATCTTCTTCCTTAATGGTTTTATCTCCTAAATCAATATCATAATAAAAGCCTTTTTCAAGGGCGGGTCCTACCCAAAATTTTGCACCAGGAAATTGCATTTCCACCGCTTCCGCAAGTAAGTGCGCAGAAGAATGCCAGAAGGTATTTTTACCATCGGCATCGTCCCAGGTTAATAATTTTAAGGCTGCGTCCTCATTAATTGGACGCGTGGCATCATATACTTCCCCGTTTACCGAAGCCGCTAATACTTTCTTTGCCAATCCTTCACTAATTGACTTAGCAATACCTAAAGCAGTAATCCCCTTTTCGTAGGAACGAACTGCGCCGTCTGGAAATTGAATTTGAACCATGTTTTTTATCTATAATATATGTCCGCAAAGGTAACAAATGCGGTTCATATTTTATACATAGCTTTGTAATATGCGCAGCCT
>CAIJZF010000140.1 GCA_903825095.1 uncultured Bacteroidota bacterium
CTTATCAAATTGAATTTTGTGAGCAACCAATGCGCAAATATTATGACGATTATTTACCTGCTTTATGCGCAGCCTCTCCTATTGCTATTATGGCCGATGAATCGGTTTTCACGCATCACGATGCAAGAAGATTAATAGCAACAAAATCTTGTCATTCAATTAATATTAAATTCTCCAAAAGTGGCGGCATTCATGAAGCAATTAAAATACATGATATTGCTAAAGCCAATCATATTCCATGTATGATGGGTGGCATGTTAGAAAGCCGATTAGCCCTTAGTGCTAAAATGCATTTTGCCATGGCCATGGACAATGTAAAGTATTACGATATGGACACTTGTTTACTTGGACATTTAGAAGACCCTATTATGGGTGGTGTTCAATTTAATGGAATGCATTTAACTATTAGCGACACCCCAGGTATTGGCGCAGAAGTAGACCCAGCCTACTTAGCTAAATTGGACCATTTTACAGTTTAAGCTGTACCTTTGGGCTACAAATAATTTTTATGGAAGCAAGAAAAGCCAAGGATTCATTTATTACCATGAATGAATTAGTACTACCGAATGACACCAATACTTTTGGTGATTTAATGGGGGGCAAGCTTATGTATTGGATGGATATTGCCGCTTATTTATCTGCAGCGAAACATTGTAATTCAGGTGCCATGACCGCTTCTGTGGACAATATTAGTTTTAAAACTCCTATTAAATTAGGCAATGTAATTTGTATTGAAGCAAAAGTAACAAGGGCATTCACTACTTCTATGGAAATACATTTAAAAGTGTGGAATCAGAATATGATTACACAAAGTAAAGAATTAAGCAACGAGGCTTATTTTACTTTTGTGGCCTTGGATGAAAATAAAAAACCAAAACAAGTTCCAGCAATTATTGCAGAATCGGAAGAAGAGAAAAAGTTTTACGACAGTGCACTTCGCCGTAGACAACTTCGTTTAATATTAGCAGGAAAAATGAAGCCAGATGATGCTACTGAATTAAAGGCTTTGTTTGTGAAGGACTAATTTTATAATTATTTCAAATTATAAGACCCCTCCAATCCCCATCCTAGTTCATTTGAATTTAAAT
Organism: uncultured Bacteroidota bacterium; assembly: GCA_903825095.1. Next base: position 1,089 of record CAIJZF010000140.1, read on the forward strand.
GCGCATTCCATAAAACTTCTTTTACAGTTAATATACCTGTATGGGTATTAATAGAGACTAATTCGAAGGCTAACTTTTTTTCATCTTTAAGAGAAATTCTTCCCTTCATAGGGCTGTCTGTTCTAATACAGGTAAGGTTACTATTTTTCTCAGGGCCTTTATAAATGTAATATTCTGTCCAGTTCTCATGACCGTGAAAATATATTTTTATATTAGAATGCTTTTTGATGAATTCTACAAATTCTTTTTGTTCAATAGTTGTTTCCCCTTTTACATCTCTTCCATCTTTATACCTCTCTGGAACTAAATTTTCAAACTTATCTTCTTCATTAATATCATGAATTCCATTGGGGTTTTCGAAAAACCTAGGTTCCACATCAGGTATAGAATGTGCAAATAAAAATACAGGTGTAGTGAGCGGAATATTTTTTAAATCTTTTTCCATCCAAACTCTTTCAGCAGAATCGGGATAAAGACTTAGAAAAATAAAATGCACTCCTTTTATGTCTCTTGAATAATGAATACGGGTTAAGCTACTATCAAATTTACTTACCTGATTGTTGGGGAACATTAAATTATAAATACCCAGCATGGAAGCCGCATCCCTATTGGGTTTCATAGGTCGGTGAAATCCAATGGCATTACTCATATCATGGTTACCAGGAACAACGAACAATTCCGACTTAGCTCCATTAGCTTTGTGCAAACGATTACTGTCTATATATACTTCTTTAAACTGCCTCCAAGATTCAGTAGCCGACTGCACTCCATTTTCCATTCTATTAGCAATATCTCCTGTAATAATTAAAGCATCAATACCTGCAATATTTGTACTTTTAGTAGATAAAGTATTCATGGCTTGCACCATGGCTTTATTAATTTCTAAGGCTGGCACCTTCTCTTTACCCCTAAATTCTTCTTTTGTTAATCCAAAATGCACATCGGAAGTGAAGATAAAATTAATGACACTGTCCTTTGTTTGCGCATGAGCAATTTCTGTTATAAATAATAACCATAAAACTAAGCCAGCGAATAAAATATGTTTTTTACAATTCATTATCTATTTTTTTTAATCATTTTAGGTTTGTACCACATGTAAGTACCTGTAATGGTAAGCAATAATAAAGAAAGTCCCATTATGATAGAGTATACTTTTTTAGACAAACTTAATTTGTTAGTAAATAGACTGTCCAAAATGGCACCATCATGTATATCCTGAATAATGCCGCCAAATTTCTTCTCAATTAAAATAGGTGCGCCAGAAGCCCCATTTACTTGAATACTATAGGCGTCTTTATAATAAAATAAAACCGTTCCCTTAGCTATTTTAATTTCTACTTTTTCTGATTTTTTAAATTTCGTATTAGCCTTTTCATTTAAAGTAGAAGTAGCAATTGTTTCCAAGCTATCTAAAGGCAAAATAGCAGTTAACTTACTTTCCCCACTTATTTCTTTATTTTCAAAAATGACCTTGGTAAATGCCGACTTAAAAGACAATAAACTACCCGTAAGCCCTATTAAAAAGAAAAACACAAAAAGTACAGATGCGAATTTCTTATGCAAGTTTCTAAACTGTTGTAAAAGCGACATAGTATATATTTAAAAAAGTGCCTTAAAATATAATTTTAAGGCACTTAGTATAATTAATGTTATTTAGTAAATTCTAGTGTTGATTACCTCTACCATTACTTTGATAACAACCAATATCCTTAC
>CAIJZF010000141.1 GCA_903825095.1 uncultured Bacteroidota bacterium
AAATGAGTAAAAATATTCATGCCACAAAAATAACCTATTTCTTTCTCTTTTTCATACGCTTCCACCAACTTACTCTTTGTACTTCCAAGTTAGTGTCTATCCTGGTTTTTAACTGAGCATCTACTACAGCGACGGTAGCCATATTAATGATATTTCTCACCCCAGAGCCTAACTGAAGCACATTCACTGGCTTTTTCAAACCAAGTAAGATAGGACCAATAATATCCACCCCGCCTATTTCTTTTAATAAATGATAAGCAATATTTCCAGAAGTTAAATTAGGGAAGATGAGTACATTCACTTGTGCGTCTACTAAATCACTGAATGGATAATTTTCTTTTAAAATTTCTTTATTAAATGCCATCATACCTTGCATTTCACCATCCACAATTAATGAAGGATTTCTTTGCTTAATAATTCTAGTGGCTTCTGCAACCATTTGCGCTTCTGGTGTATCGCTACTTCCAAAATTAGAATAACTTAACATAGCAATTCTTGGTTCCATGTTAAAATTGCGCACTTCTTTAGCCACCAGTAAAGCAATATCTGCAAGTTCTTCTGCATTCGGATTAATATTCACAGTAGTGTCCGCTAAAAACAAAGGTCCTTTTTTAGTCAACAACAAATACATTCCAGCAATCTTCTTCACGCCTTCTTCTGTACCTATAATATGAAGTGCTGGTTTAATACCATCGGTATAATTTCTAGTTAAGCCTGATAACATCGCGTCTGCCTCGCCGGTTTCCACCATCATGGCACCAAAATAATTTTGGGTGCGCATTAGTTTTAAGCTCTCGTATTTATTAATACCCTTGCGTTGTCTTTTTTGAAATAAGATAGATCCAAAGAACTCTCTTTTCTCTTCCATCTCATCGCTTCTAACATCTATAATAGGTAAATCACTAATGTCAATATTATTCGCTTCTGCTATATTTTTAATTCTAGTTTCATTGCCTAATAATATTGGATAAGCAATACCATCGTCGTATACAATACTAGCTGCTTTTAATATTTTTACATTTTCTGCATCAGAGAATACTAAACGCTTAGGATCGCGACGCGCTTTATTACTAATTAAACGCATTAATTGATTGTCTAAACCTAAACGCTTATTTAATTGTAATTCATATTCATCCCAATTTGAAATAGATTGTTGCGCTACACCCGATGCTACCGCTGCTTTTGCCACTGCAGGAGCTAGTGTACTTAATAACCTTGGATCCAATGGTTTAGGAATAATATACTCAGGACCAAAACATAAGTTCTGTTGATTATAGGCCATATTCACCGCATCAGGCACAGCCGATTTTGCTAAGTCTGCAAGTGCATTTACCGCTGCTAACTTCATGGCTTCGTTAATTGACTTTGCACGCACATCTAAAGCACCTCTAAATATATAAGGGAAACCTAAAACATTATTCACCTGATTCGGAAAATCGGAACGGCCCGTAGCCATGATAATATCTTTTCTTGCTGAAGTAGCTGCGTCATAATCAATCTCTGGATCGGGATTCGCTAATGCAAATACAATCGGATTTTTAGGCATAGAGTTTACCATATCAGTAGTTACAATATTACCCACGCTTAAACCTAAAAACACATCGGCTGTTTTAAAAGCCTGCACTAATGTCATATTCTCTGCTTTAATCGCAAAGGGTTTTCTATCTTCTCCTAAATCGGTTCTGCCTGTATGTAAGACACCGTCAACATCAAACAAAATAAAATTTTCATGCCTTGCACCTAAGGCAACATATAATTTTATACATGCCATAGCTGCAGCGCCCGCGCCACTCACTACAAACTTTGCTTTGTCAATTTTTTTCTTTTGTAATTCTAATGCATTTAATAAAGCAGCGCTACTAATAATAGCTGTACCATGCTGGTCGTCATGCATTACCGGAATGGACATGGATTCTCTTAATTTCTTTTCTATATAAAAACATTCAGGCGCTTTTATATCTTCTAAATTAATACCGCCGAAAGTGGGCTCTAGTGATTTTACAATCTCTACAAATTTATCTGGATCGGTTTCGTTAATCTCAATATCAAAAACATCAATGTCGGCGAAAATTTTAAATAGCACGGCCTTCCCTTCCATCACCGGCTTACTCGCTAAGGGCCCAATATTACCTAAACCTAAAACGGCTGTTCCATTAGTAATTACCCCTACTAAATTTCCTTTAGCTGTATACTTAAATACATCGGATGGATTGTTTTTTATTTCAGTACAAGGAATAGCTACTCCAGGGCTATAAGCAAGAGATAAATCTTTTTGCGTTTTCGCTTCCTTGGTAGGAACCACTTCAATTTTACCTGGTCTGCCAGCGGCATGGTATTCTAAAGCCTGTTCTTTTCTTAGATTTTCTTTATTCGACATGTAATAAATTTATAACGAATGTTAGTTTACGAGTTTTACAAAGTTACTGAATATATACAAAACGAGTTTTTTGTACTATATATTGTTGAAATATAGTGCTTTATGCAAATAATTGACTGCCTAACCAGGCCATCATACCCACTCCATTTTCAATGGCTTCTTCCTCTATATTAAAGTGTGGAGTATGAACATTATGTATAATGCCCTTCGATTCATTACGAACACCTAGTCTGAAAAAACATCCTGGTATTACTTGAGAATAATAACCGAAATCTTCGGCGCCCATTCTTTTTTCTGTTTCTTCAACATTAGTTGCCCCCATAAATGTGTCGGCTAATTTCCAAGCAGCTTCTGTAATAACAGGTTCGTTGTCTACAGTGGGGTATCCTACATCTACTCTAAAATCTATTTCAGCACCAGTAGCTAATGACAAACCTTTAGCTTGTTGCATCATTAATTCATGTGCTTTAAAACGCCATACTTCATCCATGGCCCTGAAAGTCCCCATTAATTTTACTTCACTTGGAATCACATTGGTTGTATTACCACCATGCACAGAACAAATGGAAAGCACCGACGGGTTTTGTGGATCGCGATTGCGAGAAATAATAGTTTGTAAACTTGTAATTAATTGTGCAGCTACTAAAACAGTATCCACTGTTTGATGCGGCGTGGCAGCATGTCCTCCTGGACCTTTGATAGAAACATATAATTCATCGGCACTGGCCATGACGCGTCCTTTTCTAAAACTTAATTTTCCATGATTCAATCCTGGATGCACATGTAAACCTATAATACCTTGTGGTACTGGGTTTTTCAAGGCTCCGTCACGAATCATATAACTTGCTCCCCCGGGATTTTTTTCTTCCCCCGGTTGAAATAATAATTTAATGGTGCCTTCAAATTCTTCACGCAAAGTCCATAAAATTTTAGCAGCCCCTAATAAAATAGTAGTATGCACGTCATGTCCGCAGGCATGCATGACGCCTTCTTTAGTAGAAATATAATCGACTTTATTTTCTTCAATAATAGGAAGTGCATCCATATCGGCACGAAGTGCAATAATTCTCTTACTAGGATTTTTTCCTTCAATGATTCCAAGCACTCCTGTAGTGGCTATAACAGTAAAAGGAATACCAATAGCTTTTAATTGTGCTTGCACATATTTACTGGTCTCAAATTCTTGATAACTTAATTCAGGATTTGCATGCAGATGTCTACGTATAGAAACATTTTCTGCTTGATGCTGTTTGGCTAATGATTTTATTTTCTCTAGTAACATGATAATCGTAAAGTTAATAATTAGATTTTACATTATCAGCATTAGCGCCCGATACAATGGCCACCCCAGCACTACAACCTATACGCGTTGCACCGGCGTCTATCATTAATTTGGCAGCTGCATAGTCTCTAATACCACCCGAGGCTTTTATTTGTACTTGATCTGGTAAATGTTTTCTAAATAATTTAACCGCTTCTACACTAGCTCCTTTTTCTGCATAGCCGGTAGATGTTTTTAAATAATCAATCCCAGCAATGCCGTAAATATCACAACACTTTATGATTTCATCATCTGTCAATACCCCCGACTCTATAATTATTTTAACTACTTTATTTTTAGAACGAATAATGGGCATGATATGATTGATTTCATCAGCAATGGCAGACCAGTCTCCATTTTTTATAGCAGAGATATTTGCTACCACATCTAATTCATCAGCGCCATCTACCATGGCTAAAATAATTTCTGCAATTTTTGCTTCTGTAGCACTATATCCAAAAGGAAATCCAATAACGGTAGCTACTTGTACAGTAGAACCCACCAGTTTTTCTTTCGCTAATTTCACAAAATTAGGAGGCACACATACTGCTGCAAAATCATACTGCTTAGCTTCAGCACATAATTTTTCAATGTCTGCCACTAAACAAGTGGGTTTTAAAATAGTATGGTCGATGTATTTATTAAGCGACATCTTTTCCATGACAAGCTTTGAATTTTTTTCCGCTACCACAAGGACAAGGATCGTTACGTCCTGTTTTAGGACCTACTTGAATAGGCGCTTGCTTTATATCACTAGGATCATGATAGGCATTACTACCCGCATCCTCTGTTCTATTCGCACTTAATTTACTTAAGTCTGTTTTTTGTTGACGTCCTTCTTTCACTGCATCTTCTAAAGGTAAATGCGCATGACATAAAAATTGAACTAACTTCTGATTAATCTCAATGTCCATTTTTCTAAATAATTCAAAAGCCTCCATCTTATAAATAACGAGTGGATCCTTCTGTTCATAGGTAGCTGTTTGAACAGATTGCTTTAAATCGTCCATGGCTCTTAAATGCTCTTTCCATGCATCGTCTATAAAGCTTAAGGAAATATTTTTTTCTGCTTGAGCAGCTAGTGTGGCGCCTTCTGTGCTTACATTCTTGTCTAAGTTCACCAGTACATTGTACGCAATTTTTCCATCGCCTACAGGTACAATCACATTCTCAATATGTGCCCCTTGATTTTTTCTAATGTTTTTGAAAACAGGAATGCTTTGTTTCATCATTTCCTTTTTCTTATACTCATAATGCGCAATAGCTTCTTGATACACTAACTCTACCAAGGTCGTATCATTGGTTGTCTTAAATTCTTCTTGAGTTATTTTAGTATCAAAACCTGTTTGAACAATTAAGGATAATTTTAATCCTTCGTAATCGTTGTTCAATTTATAATTCGTCACCACGCCTTCAATCACTTGATAAAATGCATTGTCTAAATCCAAGGCCAGTCTTTCTCCAAACAAAGCATGATTTCTTTTTTTGTAAATCACTGTTCTTTGTTTGTTCATCACATCATCATATTCTAATAAACGCTTTCTTACGCCAAAGTTATTTTCCTCTACTTTTTTCTGTGCACGCTCAATAGATTTTGTAATCATACTATGCTGAATCACTTCGCCTTCTTTATAACCCGCGAAGTCCATCACTTTAGCAATACGCTCACTTCCAAACATGCGCATTAAATCATCTTCCAAAGAAATAAAGAATTGAGAAGATCCTGGATCACCTTGTCTACCTGCACGTCCACGCAATTGCCTGTCTACACGACGAGACTCATGACGCTCTGTACCTAGTATCGCTAAACCACCTGCAGCTTTCACTTCAGGACTTAATTTAATATCGGTTCCGCGACCTGCCATGTTAGTGGCAATGGTAACCGCTCCAGTTAAACCTGCT
>CAIJZF010000142.1 GCA_903825095.1 uncultured Bacteroidota bacterium
TGTAAAAACAAATAATATCGCAGATGCGGGTGTGGCATTTCAGGAGATTGAAGAAATTTATCCTATGCAACCTACCTTAGGTCCGAATTGGATGGAGGGACAAATTTTATTTATAGATCAGTTTGAAAATGTGGTAGTGAATATTCGTAAAGAAGAATTTGATTTACAAGCCCAAGGCAGAACCTTTAAAATTGTTTTTACCCGCAACGAAACCATCACCGATTTAAGCAAACATTATGGGGAAGTGCCCATCTCGGATAAGTTAGCCTGGTTTAATTCAGCAGGGTATTTAGAAATAGCCGTTCGTGGAGGTAATATGGCCGGGCTATTTGGTCTAAGCAAGTTTGATGAAAATCAGATGAATAAGCAGCGCCCCAACGATAATAAATGGTTTTTTCAGATGGTTCGGGTATTCTTTGAATAGTTCCCTATTTGTTTTTTCTTTTGCGATTTTGGGGGTATTTTTGCACCCTCATTCATTACTCAAATTAGTTATACAATGGCATACGACGTAATCGTTATTGGTAGTGGTCCAGGTGGTTATCCTGCGGCAATTCGCGCTTCTCAATTAGGCTTAAAAGTAGCTATTGTGGAAAAGGAAAGCCTAGGCGGTGTTTGTTTAAACTGGGGATGTATTCCCACGAAGGCATTGATAAAAAGTGCACAAGTGTATGATTATGTAAAACATAGTGCGAATTATGGTATTACTACTACAGGTGTGAATCACGATTTTGGTGCAGTGATTAAGCGTAGCCGTGGAGTGGCCGATAAAATGAGCAAGGGCGTTCAGTTCTTAATGAAGAAAAATAAGATTGAAGTAATAATGGGTTATGGCAAAGTATTGTCAAGAGGAAAAGTAGAAGTGAAAGATGCTGAAGGAAAAACACAAGTAGTAGATACTAAGTATATAATTATTGCAACAGGTGGACGCACGCGTGAATTACCTAACTTAAAACAAGACGGTAAAAAAGTAATTGGATACCGCGAAGCCATGGTGCTTCCAACACAACCTAAGAGTATGATTATTGTAGGAAGTGGTGCTATAGGTGTTGAGTTTGCCTATGTATATAATAGCATGGGCACTAAAGTAACTATTGTAGAATTTTTACCAAGAATAGTTCCTGTAGAAGATGAAGACATTTCAAGAGAATTAGAAAAACAATATAGAAAGCAAGGCATAGAAATTATGACCAACGCTTCTGTAGAATCGCTAGATACAACGGGTGCTTTAGTAAAAGCAAAAGTGAAACAACTTGACGGTTCATTCGTGACATTAGAAGCAGATATTGTTTTAAGTGCTGTGGGTGTGGTGGCAAATATTGAAAATATTGGACTAGAGCAAAACGGCATTAAGACAGATAAAGGCCGTGTTATTGTAGATAAATACCAACAAACAAGTATTGCTACAATTTACGCGATTGGAGATTGTTCTCCTGGTCAAGCCTTAGCGCATGTGGCTGCAAAAGAAGGTATTAATGCTGCTGAGCATATTGCATATCAAGAAAAGAAACATAATCATATTCCTGAAGGCATTGATTACAATAATATTCCGGGATGTACTTACTGCATACCAGAAATTGCAAGTGTGGGCTACACTGAAAAAGCAGCTAAAGAAGCGGGCTATGAAATAAAAGTGGGTAAGTTTCCATTTATGGCAAGTGGTAAGGCAAGTGCAGCAGGAGCTACTGAGGGTTTTGTAAAAGTTATTTTTGATGCTAAGTACGGCGAGTTCTTAGGTTGTCATATGATTGGAATGAATGTAACTGAAATGATAGCAGAGGCAGTAGTGGCGCGTAAATTAGAAACTACTTCTCATGAATTATTAAATGCTATTCATCCGCACCCAACCATGAGTGAGGGATTAAAAGAAGCAGTAGCAGCTGCTTATGGTGAAGCAA
>CAIJZF010000143.1 GCA_903825095.1 uncultured Bacteroidota bacterium
ACTGAACAAGATTTTAACCATAGCACTAACCGCTACCTTAATGATGGGTGGAATTTCAACTGCAAATGCTCAAACCATTAGTATTATCCCAGAGCCTTATCAAATGACTAAAGGCACAGGTACTTATACCCTTCCAAAATCAATTGCTATTAATGCACCAAGTTCGGCTAACGCCATTTCCGATCTCATGGCAGGAAAATTAAGAACCGCCACAGGACGTGTAGTTTATTTTACAAAGAACAAACCAAGCATTGATTTGCAAGTAGTGAATGATGTCAATTTAGGTAGCGAAGGTTATAGCTTAGACATCAATGAAAAAGGCATTCAAATAAAAGCCAATGCGAATGCAGGATTATTTTTTGGATGGCAAACAGTGATGCAATTATTACCATCAGCAGTTTATGCAAATAGTTTACAAGCAAATACCAATTGGACTTTACCTTATGTATCTATCATTGACAAGCCCCGCTTTAGTTGGAGAGGCATGATGCTCGATGTTAGTAGACATTTTTTCAGCAAAGCAGATGTGAAAACATTTATTGATGATATGGCGCGTTATAAATACAACCGCTTTCATTGGCATTTAACCGATGACCAAGGATGGAGAATTGAAATTAAATCTCTTCCTAAATTAACCAGCGTAGGTGCTTGGAGAGCAGATCGTAAAGGTAAGTGGATGAATATTACTACCCCTGCCATTGACGAACCTAAAACATATGGCGGCTTTTATACACAAGAAGATATTAAAGAAGTAGTAGCTTATGCAAAAGCAAGATTTATTGAAGTGATTCCAGAAGTAGATGTGCCTGGTCATAGCTTAGCCATGAATACAGCTTATCCTTTTTTAAGTACCACACCTAATTATCCCTTCCAAGTAAATGCAGGCGATGAGTTTATGGATTGGGAAGGATTAAACGGACATGTGACTGCTGAAATTGATAACTCATTAGACCCTTCTAATGAAACAGTGTATGAATACTTAGATAAAATTTTTGGAGAGATTGCTCCCCTATTTCCTTTTGAATACATTCATATGGGTGGTGATGAAAATGCAAAAAACAATTGGGAGAAATCTCCCAATGTACAAGCGCTTATGAAAAAAGAAGGCTTGAAAGATATGAATGAAGTACAAAGTTATTTTGTGCGTAGAGTACAAAAAATAATTAATAGCAAAGGAAAGAAAATGATGGGTTGGGATGAAATATTAGAAGGTGGCTTATCGGGCGATGCAACTGTAATGAGTTGGAGAGGTGTAAAAGGGGGAATTGAAGCTGCTAAACAAGGGCATCAAGTAGTAATGTCTCCTAACGACTACAACTATATCGATTATTACCAAGGAGAACTTACTGCAGAAGGAAAAGTATACCGTGGATTAAGAATGAAAACCACTTATGGTTTTGAACCAGTTCCAGTAGGAATTGATCCTAGTTTAATTTTAGGTAACCAAGCCAATCAATGGTCAGAGCAAATATTTGATATGAGATATGCTCAATACATGACTTGGCCTCGAGGTTTAGCGGTTGCAGAAACTAGCTGGTCTCCTAAAGAAAAGAAGAACTGGAACAGTTTTACTAAAAAAGTAGAGAGTCAATTTGAAAAACTAGATGCAGCTAATGTGAGATATGCAAGAAGCATGTACGACCCAATTGTAACTACACAATTAAATACAAAAGGCGAACTCATTGGTATTATGGAAGCAGAGGTAGAAGGATTAGATATGTATTATACCATTAACGATCAAATGCCAGATAACTATAGCGAAAAGTACACAGCTCCATTTATAATTCCGAAAGATGTACTTTCTTTAAGAGTAATTAGCTACAGAGATGGTAAGCAAATTGGTAAATATTTAAATATTCCTATTGAATCTTTAAGAAAAAGAGCTGTTAAAGTATTGTAATGAAATAACAATACCATGCATTCTTTTTTTCGAAAACCAATTACCTTATTTCTGCTAGCCTTAATGCATTTTTCAGTAAATGCACAAATAAGAAATATTGAAAAAAATATTGCCTTATCTAAGGATAGTAGTTTACTACAAACTATTATTAAGCAGTTTAAAGGAAAGCCTAATTCGTTTATTGATTCCACTTCCATCCAACTCAATAAATATGCACAGCAGGTTGCGAAGTTTGAAGGAAAAAAAATAAGAAGCATTCAAATAGAACAAAAACATTTCGGGGCTAGTATTGTCAACCCTGCGAATCTAAAAAAAGATGCCCTGACTAAATTTGCAGATAAGCTGCACAATAAGACCAATGAAAACATCATTCGAAAGAACTTATTTATTCATGAGCAAGAAATTCTAGACCCCTTAGTCATTGCCTATAACGAAAAATGGCTAAGAGACTTACCCTATATACAAGACGCCCGTATACTTGCAGCAATCTCTTCTATAGATACCAATGAGGTAGACTTATTCATTCTTACAAAAGATATCTTCCCCTTTGGAGGAAGCTTTAATATTAGAAATGCCAATTCTTATACAGCCACATTTAGTACTGAAAATGCAAATGATGGAGGTAATGCATTTACCTTAAGTCATAATTTCGATAAGAAAAGATCTATCAATACAGGCTGGGGCTTTGATTACACTAGCAGAAATCTAAAAGGCAGTTTTACCGATATTAATATTGGTGCAAAATCCTTTGCCCCCAATGAAGCCAATGGCGATTTATCTGAATCTACCATTTACCTAAGAGGTAATCGCCCCTTACTTACGCCCAATAGTAAATGGACCTGGGGTTTTGATTGGAACAATGCCAATAATAAAAATGTATTTCCCAATAAATGGTCCGACTCCTTATTCAATAGCTACTATAATTATAATTTAAAACATTTTGATGCATGGATAGGTTATCAAGTTTTCAACCAGCCCTATTCTCTTAAAAATGATAATGTGCACTATTTTATACAATTGCGTTTTTTAGAAAATATATTTAAACAAAGGCCCACGGACTATTTAGCTCAAATAGATAAAAATTATCAAAATATTCGAGCCTACCTTAGCTCCTTCACTTTATTTAAACAAAAAATAATTAGAACTCAGTACTTATATGGGTTTGGAAGAAACGAGGATTTACCCACAGGAAAATCCATGGTCATTACAACGGGAACCTATAGTAGAGAAAAATATGCACTACCCTATTTAGGTATTAAATTGGAATCTTATAAATTACTTGCTAATGAAAATTTTAGGCATGGCAGTATAAGTGCAGGTTCTAGTTATGACGACGGACAATTACAAGATGTTCGATTTATTGCCAGTATAGAACAAATAAATAAGCTTCGTTATTTAGAGAGTGGCTATAAGTACAGGTCCATTATTAATTTAAGTTTTACTCAAACGCTTAAAAATAAATTTAATGAGGCCCTATTAATTAGCAGCAGTTATGGTATACCGCAATTAAATAAAGAAAGAATTTATGGGGGCACCCGTATCACGGCTAACTGGGAGTCGGTATGGTATAATTCAAGATCGTTTTTTGGGTTTCGCACCTCCCCTTTTGCCTTTGGCAATATTACCTATTTAAGAACTGTGGGCCAACCTATTGGAAATGGAGATATCTATTCTTCTATTGGATCGGGCATGCGGGTCAGAAATGAAAACCTTATTTTCGGTACCATTGAATTAAAGGCCTTCTACTTCCCAAGAACCAATTTGCAAGTAAGCCCTTGGAATATTAGCCTAATTACCAACCTTCGCTATAAGTACAATTCAAGTATTATTAGTAAGCCCGATTTTGTTCAAATAAATTAGCTTTTTTAGCATAAACATGCCATTTTCATTCAACCTTTAGTACTTATTATTGTTATATAAAATATGGTTCAAGCGTATAATTTTTTAGCAAGCTGGCAGCTTTTCCCCGAAAAAAGCGAGTTCGAGTATCAAATAGTTCCCAAATCAGGAAATTACAAAATTGAAAGTGTACAAAATGGCCATGCCCTTAGTTTTAGCCATAATTGGGTGAATATAGAAAATGAAGCTTTTTATGCCCAGTATAGCGTTATACCTAATGGAGTTGCACAGGAATTCGAAAACCATTTATTAGGTAATGAAGTGCTTGCTGAAATTAACAATGGCTCTTGTTTAACTGTTCAATTTAGCAAAGACAATAAAGAGGTACTTAAAGTTGTACATGAAATTTTATCGAATGGGTTTTTAAAAGTATCGCAGTATGGTTTTAAAGAAAATGGAGAAGCTTTTAAAAATATAGAAGTATACCATAAACAACTAAGCGTACTACCTTATGCTTCATCTGCTGGAAGTGTAGCTATTCGCCCTACCAAAGAAGGTGTTATAAAACATAAGGCTTTATCTGCCATGGAGGATCAAACCAATATGCAGTTAAATCAAATTAAAGAGCAAATTGAATTACTAGCAAGACAAGCACAGGAAATTAAAAAGCGCAAGGAATTAAGTTTAATGATTTACGAAGCTAAAATTACTTTCAAACCACAAATAGGTCAAGTATATCATGTCTATGAAAAAACAGATGGCTCTCATGTACTTTCATTAGTAGCACCTAGTGAATGGGGTGGCGGTTCGGGACCTTTTGCAGGATTTGTGGCTACCGTTAAATTATTAGCCGATCATACTTGGATTGAGGTATAACCTAAATATTAGAGTATTCTAATACCCATACTTACTTAATAGCTCGGTCACTTTCTTCTCCACCTCCGTATCTTTCACCACAGCAGGCGCATGATGCTTTTTAATAGTTGCATCTAAAATTAATGGCCCCTTGCATCCCCAATGTTTATTAATTGTATAGCTATCTACCCCATCAATATCCTTAGCAGGATTGGTTCTTGTAAATGTGGCCCAAATAAAATTATTAAATTCAGCTGCCATCCAAGTAGCATCTTCAGTAATTATTATCATAGCAACACCTTCCTTTTCTAATAAGCTTTCACCTAGCCCCTTTAGTTTTTCTTGTATAGAACTTATAGAAGTAGTTGTCGCATTCTCAGCATTTACATTATTCAATGCATTTATAGCTATCACACCTGGCATAATTAAATTTGCGTTGGCATTTAATGCTTTAATAGTTTCTGGAATAGTTGTAGCTAATTTTCTTCTGACATCGCCATAAGCAGCCAATACTAATTTAGAACCTGTATTTAAACCATCTCCAGAATAATCCAAAGTATCCATGGTGGTATTGGTATAGAAGTGCAGGTCATTTGAAAAGTCCATTCTAGATAACATGTACTGTAAAAACTCAGGAACATTATTTACATCTATTTCACTATTTTCTTTAGATTTTTTTGCCTCCGCAGTTATCCAAACAAATTTTGCCAAACTTAATTGCCCTGTGCCTAAAATATGATTGGCAATGGTTAAAATTTCCGCTTGTTTTTTATTTTCTAAGAATGGCGTATACCTTTCGCTCCCGATGGCTAATAATAGTGGATGCACCCCAGCTGCATCCACAGCATGCACTTCTTTTAATCCAGGTATTTCATTAGATACGGCCGAACCCGTCATGTGATG
>CAIJZF010000144.1 GCA_903825095.1 uncultured Bacteroidota bacterium
TCTTTCCATTTAATAGGAAATGGCTCGCCCCAATAACGTTGTCTACTAAAAGCAGCATCGCGCATTCTATAATTAATCTTAGACTTCCCAATACCCATGGCCTCTAATTTTTGAGTCACAATAGCAATGGCCTTTTTTTGAACCATCCCATTTAAAAAATCGCTATTAGATAAAATACCTTCTTTAGTAGGGTTCGCTTCCTCTCCATTAAAAGCGGCTCCAATAATATTGGTAATAGGAATATCAAAGTGTTGTGCAAATTTAAAATCACGATCATCACCACAAGGCACAGCCATGATGGCCCCTGTACCATAACCTGCTAATACATATTCTGAAATCCAAACAGGTATTAAGGCATTATTAAATGGATTGGTTACATAAGCCCCTGTAAAACATCCTGTAATTTTTTTCTCTGAAATACGCTCTCTCTCACTTCTACTTTTTACATAAGCAATATATTCAGCAACGGCTGCTTTATGTGTATCTGGTATAATGGTCTCAATAAGTGCATGTTCAGGCGCTACCACCATAAAGTCCACGCCAAAAATAGTATCTGGTCTTGTAGTGTATACTTTTAAACTACCTGCATGTCCTTGAATGGCGAAATCTATTTCAGCACCTTCACTTCTTCCAATCCAATTGGATTGCATTTCTTTCATGGCTTCACTAAACTGAATGGTATCAAGTCCCGATAAAAGCCTATCTGCATATTCTGTAATTCTTAAATACCATTGACGTAATTTCTTTTTCTCTACAGGGTGGCCTCCTCTTTCACTAAACCCGTTAATCACTTCATCATTGGCAAGTACTGTGCCCAAGGCTGCACACCAGTTCACTTCTCCATAACCACAGAAGGCCAAGCGGTATTGCATTAAAATAGCTTGCTTTTCTTTTTCAGTATACGTTTTCCAATCATTGGCAGTAAAAGAAAGGCTAGCGTCGGCAGGGCAAATATGATTTGCATTGCCTTGCTTTTCAAAAGCGGCTTCTAACATTGCAATGGGCATTGCTTTTGACTGCTGTTTATCAAAATAGCTATTGAATAATTGTAGAAAAATCCACTGTGTCCATTTATAATAACTAGCGTCACAAGTTTTCACTTCTCTATCCCAATCAAAACAAAATCCAATATTGTCTAATTGTTTTCTGAAATTATTAATATTATCATAAGTGCTTTTAGAAGGATGCACGCCATGTTCAATGGCGTATTGCTCTGCAGGTAAACCAAAGGCATCATAACCCATGGGATGTAAAACATTAAAACCTTTTAGTCTTTTATACCTACTATAAATATCTGAAGCTATATAACCAAGAGGATGGCCTACATGCAAACCCGCTCCACTAGGATAAGGAAACATATCCAAAACATAAGCCTTAGGTTTAGTAGATTCATTACTTACCTGGTAAGCCTTTTTTTCCTGCCAAATAGTTTGCCACTTTTTTTCAATGGCCCTAAATTGATACTCCATTTCTTGATTTTCTTTATAAAAGGAGGAAAAACTAACAATTCTTTAACCAAATTTTGAGCCCGCTCCAATTTGAGTAAAAAATGTCCGAATTCACCCTCTGCAAATGTAAGCCATTAGCGTTCAAAACCCTACATTTGCAAAGCGAACAAGTAAAAATTTAATGCTATGGCTTCTACCGGAACATCGGCTCTAAAACGCAGCAAACCCAACTACATTTATAGTATTGTTGGGGTGGCCATTGTTTTATTTATTATGGGCATTATGGGCTGGTTATTTTTAAATCTTCAGTCTATTGGGGACAGCTTTAAAGAGGATATTCGTATTAGCGTTTATGTAAGAACTTCTGACAAAAACACGGTGGGTGCCATTGAGAAATTTATAGCAGGCCAACCCTATGCTAAAAATGTAGAGTACATTAATAAAGAAAAGGCGAAGGCCATTTGGAATAAAGAAAATAACGAAGACTGGGGTAAAATTTTAGACTCCAACCCCCTTCCAGAAAGTGTCGATTTTTTTGCGAAAGCCGATTATGTAAATACAGATAGCCTAACCAAAATTACAGCCGCTATTGAATCTGCATTCAGTAAAGATGTAGCGGATATTCAATATCCAAAAAGCTTAGTGACTAACTTAAATGAAAGAGCTACTAAAATTGGAGTTATTTTTTTAGTGATGTCCATTATACTTTGCATTATTGTTATTATTAGTATTGATAACACCATTCGCTTAGCCATGTATAGCAATCGCTTTTTAATTAAGACCATGCAAATGGTGGGTGCGACGCGTAATTTTATATCTAAGCCTTTATTAATTCGTGCATTATTAAATGGTTTAATTAGCGCTTTTATAGCCATCTTCCTTTTATTTGGATTAATCGAATGGGCCACCACTCAGTTTCCTCAAATAGGCATGCTGCAAGGCATAAGTAATAGTTTAATTTTATTTGGAGGCCTTATATTACTAGGTGTGGGTATTTCGGTATTTAGTACTTATCGCAGCGTACTAAAATATTTAAAAATGAAATTGGACGAATTATATTAATAAGTACAAGAATTTTTATAAAAATTATTCAAAATAAAATTTGAAATCATGAGTCAGAAAGAAAAAACTAAATCACTTCAATTCTTTGGTAAATCTAATTACACTTGGATGCTTATTGGAGCAGCTTTAATAGTAATAGGCATGTTCTTAATGTCTGGCGGCAAAAGTGCCGATCCCAATGTATTTAATGAATCGGAAGTGTATAGCTTTAGACGCATTACCCTTGCCCCTATTGTGGTGATCGCAGGTTTTATTGTAGAGATATATGCGATTTTCAAAAAAGCATAAGAATGAATACTTTACAATCTATTATTATAGCCATTATTGAGGGTATTACCGAGTTCTTACCTATATCAAGTACTGCGCACATGAAATTTGCCAATCCTTTTTTAGGCATTGAAAGCAGCCCCTTTGTAGACTTATTTGAAATAGTCATTCAACTAGCAGCCATTGCATCGGTGGTGGTTATTTATAGAAAAAAGTTTTTCGATTTTAAACATTACAGCTTCTATATTAAATTAATTATTGCAGTCATTCCTGCTTTAATATTCGGAGCTGCCCTAAAAAAACATATCGATGCTGCTTTAGGTAATTTATGGGTCATTGCCATTGTCATGGTAGCAGGCGGTGTATTACTATTATTCATTGATAGGTTTTTTGCAAAAGCAGAGGCTTCAAAAAATCAAGCCTCAGATCAAATATCCGATCAAGAAGATGTCACTTATAAAAAATCTTTTATCATTGGTTGCTTTCAGGTCTTATCTATTTTATTTCCAGGACTAAGCAGAAGTGCTGCAACTATTATTGGAGGTATGAGTCAACAATTAAATAAAAAAACAGCTTTAGAATTTTCTTTTTTCTTAGCTGTACCTACCATGCTAGCCGCTTCTGCGAAAAGTACTTTAGATGTTTATAAAACCAACCCGGAAGTTTTTGGACAAGAGAACCTCATAACATTATTGATTGGTGCAGTCGTAGCATTCGTGGTGGCCTTATTAAGTGTGCAATTTTTTATGCGCATTGTAGAAAAAAGAGGCTTTGCCCCTTTTGGATGGTACCGTATTGTACTAGGGCTGAGCATCTTAGGGCTTTTATACACCCATTATCTTAACTAAATATCGCCTATAGGAGAGTTGCATAATTATTAGTATTTTTAAAACACTAAATAATTGCTAATGCAAACAGCTTCAAAAAAAGTAGTGAACGGTTGGGCTATGTATGACTGGTCTAATAGTGTTTACAATCTTGTGATTACCTCTACCATTTTCCCTGCTTATTACGAAGCAGTGACTGGCGATGGCAATGAAAATACTTTAATCGATAAAATTAAAATAGGCCCTTACGAATTTTCAAATACAGCGCTTTATAATTATGTATTAGGTATTGCCTTTGTGATTGTAGCCATACTCTCTCCCATTCTTTCTTCCATTGCCGATTACAGAGGTAATAAAAAACAATTTCTTCGATTCTTTTGCACCATGGGTAGTTTAGCCTGCGCTTCCTTATACTTTTTTGACAGTAATCATATTATGGGCGGCTTAGTTTCTGTGATTATTGCCTGTGTGGGATTTTGGGCCAGTTTAGTTTTTTACAATTCTTATTTACCAGAAATTGCAGCACCAGAGGACCGCGACCGTATTAGCGCCAAAGGTTTTATGATGGGCTATATTGGATCGGTGCTTTTACAACTTATATGTTTTGTCTTTGTACTAAAGCCGGAGTTATTTGGGATTACCGTAGGCAAGGCTTCTCAAATTTCATTTTTATTAGTAGGTGTTTGGTGGATGGGGTTTGGCTGGTTATCTATTTCAAAACTACCTGAAGGCACAGGTGTAAAAGGAGTACATAGCAAGAACCTAATTACCCAAGGCTATAAAGAATTGCATAAAGTATGGATAGAATTAAAAGACCTGCCCGTACTTAAAAAATTTTTATACTCCTTTTTCTTTTATAATATGGGTGTGCAAACTGTAATGTTAGCAGCCACCTTGTACGGAAAAAGTGAATTAAACATTCCTACCACTAATTTAATCTTGGCTATTTTAATTATACAAATTGTTGCCATACCCGGCGCGCACTTAATGGCCAAACTTGCTAGCAAGTGGGGTAATTTTAATACCATTATGATGGCCATTTGTATTTGGATAGGAGGCTGTATTATGGGCTATTATTTACCTAGAAATGCGGTGGTACCTTTTTATACCTTAGCTATTGTAGTGGGCTTTGTAATGGGAGGCATTCAATCGGTAAGTAGAAGTACCTATTCCAAATTAATGCCAGAGACACATGATACCACCAGCTATTTTAGTTTCTTTGATGTTACTGAAAAAATTGCCATAGTAATAGGTATGTTTAGCTTTGGTTTTATTAATGAAATCACTGGCTCACAAAGAAATTCTGTATTGGCCTTAACTATATTTTTTATCATTGGCTTAGTGCTACTTTACCGCACTTCAAAATTAAAAGGGCATGCAGGCATTTAGTGTAGAGACCGGCAAATTTAAATTAGATGGCGGCGCTATGTTTGGTGTTGTTCCAAAATCTATTTGGAATAAAACTAATCCGGCAGATGAAAATAATTTATGTACCTGGGCTTTACGTTGCTTAGTCATTAAAGAAGGGAATCGTACTATATTAATAGATACCGGCATGGGTGATAAACAGGATGCCAAATTTTTCAGTCACTATTATCCTCATGAAACCGTTGCCTTAGTTGATGCACTTCAAAAAATAAATATAGGGATAGAAGATATCACAGATGTATTGCTAACGCATTTGCATTTTGATCATGTGGGGGGCGCTATTAAAAAATTGAATGATAAATTAGTGCCCGCCTTTCCTAATGCAACTTATTGGGTTAGTGAAACACAATGGAATTTAGCCTTGCATCCCAATAGAAGAGAGAAAGCTTCTTTTTTAACTGAAAATATTGCGCCTTTAAAGCAAAGTGGTCAACTTAAATTAATTACCCTACCTCCTTTTCAAAGTACAACAAGTTTACAAGAAATTAAATTTACAGAGGCTATTAGCTGTTTAGTAGTTAATGGGCATACGGAAGGCATGTTGCTTCCTAAAATAAAAATAGGAAATGAAACCATTGTATATATGGCAGACTTACTACCATCCACTGGCCATATACCTCTACCTTATGTAATGGGCTATGATATGCAACCTCTTATTACCTTAGAAGAAAAAGAAAAGTTTTTAACTACAGCGCTTAGGGAATATTATATCTTATTTTTTGAACACGATGCAGTGAATGAATGCTGTCGTTTAATTGAAACGGAGAAAGGAATAAGAGCGGGGGCTAGTTTTAGCTTAAAAGAAATATTGCAATAATTCACTCTAATTATTCACTCTAATTATTAAATCTAATTATTGTCTTTAATTATCCACTAGTTCAATTAAAGAACTTAAGGGGTATCTCGTATTTTGATAGCCCACCATATCCACTTTAATACTACCTACCACAATGGGCGTTTCTATACGAACGGGTATATGATTTTCATCGTCAGTTACCCAAATAGTCATTTTTTCTCCTCCTTCAAACATACTCCCCTTTAATAATAAGGGTGCTAATTTAATGACTTTAAATTTTCCATATTTAGTAGTAATCACTTCTCTACCTAAATACTTAAAGTAGGAAGGGTATAAATTTTTATCAAGAAAAAAATTAAGAGAAATCTTATCATTCATGACCAAGTTTGAATAATTATAATTTCTAGCAGCATAAATAGCACTCACTACATCAAAAGTACATTCTGATGTTTTATATACTTCCTCTTCAGTACTTGCTGTTCTTGCTTTCTGATTAAACTTCACCATCTCTTTTTTATGAAAAGAGCCTTCATTAATTTGACGCATAAATTGATAAGGCAGTAAGGTTTTAGCATCTACCACCGATTCATATTTATCCCTTACTTTAAATATCCAATCATATTTTGAATTTGACTTTCCTATAGCGGTTAAAATAAAGGCATCATTATCATTAAAGCTAGTGGACTGCACCGTAAAGTCGGTTTTTCCAGCATTCACGTAAAGCCCTATGACATTATAATAAATGGTATAACTTATCTTCTCCCCTGTATTAAATGCAGTATTATTTAAATTACATAGCCCTTTATCAGGGGCTGGCAAAAAGTTAAAAAAAGAGAATAAAAGAAATAAAAAATGCATGGGACTTATTTACATTATTGGGGTAGCATGCAAAATTATTGCTTTATCCTGTAATTTATTAAGAGAATAGAGCCAATTATAGCGGGTAATAAAAAATTAACAACCCATATTATAGTACTAAGACAGATAAGCATTAAACTATTATCATAAAAAGGACTTAGTAATAAAACGATAAGCTGCCCTCTAATGACTACATCCGTTATAGCAATGGAAGGAATTAGACTTAAACAAAAAAACAAGACCGATAAGGCCACCCAAAGATCCAGTGTGCCAATGGGAATATTAAATATTTTAACCACCCAGGTATATTGCAGTATAAAAACACAATATTTTAAAAAAGCAAATAAGACCAATTGCCCCTTTAATGTAGTTTTTATTTGAAGTAAGGATAACTTTTTTAGCCAACCAGTAAAATTACCTGGATGAAAATAAATGAGAAAGGCAGCAGCTGCAATGAAGGGCCCCAGCCATTTTAACCAAGGTAAAAAAGGAAGATTATAAAATAGCCCAATGCTTCCAAAAAATAAAGTAATTAATAACTGCGCATAGGATGCCCAAGCCATTTGAGTTAGTCCTTTTAATTTATTACCTGCTTCTAAAAATAAAATTCTACCCACATAATCACCAGTCCTAGCAGGGGTGAAAAAGGCAAAAGCCTGACCCACTAAGACAGATTTATAAGATTTTAAAATAGTAATAGGACTTAATTCAGCTAGTACCAGCTTCCATTTAATGGACTCCATTAAATAATTTAAAACAAATAAAATAATTAAAACCCCCCACTGAAAAAAGCCAATGGTGTAGAATTGTTGCTTAATTTGATCCCCAAATTGATTTAGATTATCATTTGTAGCTACTTTATTATAAATAGCCACTGCACATACAAGAAACAAAATAAATCCAATAGAATTATTGAAATAAGTTCTTAA
>CAIJZF010000145.1 GCA_903825095.1 uncultured Bacteroidota bacterium
AGAATTCATCTTCTTTATCAGGTGCTTCTAATTCAACCATTTCCTTGTTGCATAAAACTTCAAAATTATTTTCAACATCATAGACAAAAGCAATTCCTCCGCTCATGCCTGCACCAAAGTTTCTACCCGTTTTGCCTAATATCACTGCCACACCACCTGTCATGTATTCGCAGCCATGATCGCCAATACCTTCCACTACTACTGTAGCGCCGGAATTACGCACGGCAAATCTTTCGCCAGCCTTACCTCTAATATAAGCAATACCACTAGTGGCACCGTATAAGGCCACATTGCCTATAATAATATTTTCTTCAGGTATATAGCTTACTTTTTTATCGGGATATACTATTAGTTGAGCACCACTTAATCCTTTTCCAAAATAATCATTCGCATCCCCTTCTAATTCTAGGGTTACGCCCTTGGTATTGAAGGCGCCAAAACTTTGTCCTGCTGTTCCTTTAAAATTAAAATGAATTGTGTCTTCTGGTAAGCCATCTGCTTTATGCAGTTTTGTTATTTCATTAGAAACAATGGTGCCTGTAGTACGATCGGTATTTTTAATAGGGAAAGAAGCTTTTACTTTTTCTTTCTTTTCAATAGCAGGTTTCGCAGCTGCTAGTAATTGCCAATCCAATACTTCAGACATTAAATGATCCTGTGTTTCTGTTTGATATAATCCTACGCCTGCTTCAGCGGGCTCTTTATATAATACATCAGATAAATCTAAATTCTTATACTTCCAATGATGAATATTTTCACGCATGGTTAAGGCGTCTACTTGACCCACCATTTCATTAATAGTACGGTAGCCTAATTCAGCCATAATTTCGCGAAGCTCTTGTGTAATGAATTCAAAGAATCTTACTACATGGTCGGGGTCTCCTTTAAAACGTTTACGTAATTCTGGGTCTTGTGTTGCCACACCCACAGGGCATGTATTCATATGACATTTGCGCATCATAATACATCCTTCTACTATTAATGCAGCAGTAGCCACGCCCCATTCTTCTGCACCTAATAAAGTTGCAATGGCAATATCGCGTCCAGTTTTCATTTGACCATCGGCTTGCACTACCACACGACTTCTTAATTTATTTTTTACCAAGGTTTGATGTGTTTCTGCTAATCCTAGTTCCCATGGTAGGCCTGCATGCTTAATAGAACTTAAAGGAGAGGCACCTGTACCACCATCAAAACCTGCTATTAACACTACATCGGCTTTTGCCTTGGTCACACCTGCAGCAATAGTACCCACACCTGCTTTAGAAACTAATTTTACATTAATTCTTGCAGCACGGTTCGCATTTTTTAAATCAAAAATTAATTGAGATAAATCTTCGATAGAATAAATATCATGATGCGGTGGAGGAGAAATTAAGCCTACACCTGGAGTAGCATGTCTTGTTTTACCAATCCAATCGTCTACTTTATCACCAGGTAATTGTCCGCCCTCACCAGGCTTAGCTGCATGAGCCATTTTTATTTGTAATTCATCTGCTTCAGATAAATAATAACTTGTTACCCCAAATCTCGCACTGGCTACTTGTTTAATAGAGCTTCGCATAGAATCACCGTTCGGTAATTTTTGATAACGAATTTCATCTTCACCACCTTCGCCTGTATTAGATTTTCCGCCTAAGCGGTTCATGGCTATTGCAAG
>CAIJZF010000146.1 GCA_903825095.1 uncultured Bacteroidota bacterium
GACTAAAATATACAGACAAGTACCTGCCGATTTAATCAATGTCATAGAATACAACCCAGTGGATATTTTTCCTTTCGACAAACCAGACGAAGCCGGCTTTGAAAGATTTGTAGAAATTTTACAAAAAAACAGAGTGAATGTGCGCGTAAGACATAGTAGAGGAAAGGATATAGACGCCGCTTGTGGTCAATTAGCGAATAAAGATAATTTTTAATAGTAGGACGCATGAATCAAAAAAGATCGGACAATTTTGACAAGTTTTCTAATAAGAAAAAAGGAAGCGCTGTTAAAGAAGAATATAGACAAGAAAA
The DNA here is from genome assembly GCA_903825095.1 of uncultured Bacteroidota bacterium. The sequence continues at coordinate 312 of CAIJZF010000146.1, forward strand.
AAAGAAAGCTAAAATTGAAATGAGGGCGGCTGGAGAAGCCATGCGTCAAAGAAAAAAAGACAAAGAAAGAGGTATTCCTGTTGAACCCTTAGGTAATAATAAAAGAATTCCACCTGCTTCAAAAAGAACTCCTACTTCTTATGTAAAAAAAGGAGAGGCTCCTAAATATGGCGAATTAGCTAGCCCCTTTCCTGCTAAATCTAAGTTCACGAATAAAAGAACGCCAGCTTCCATGGACAAGGCAGATGAAAAAAGAACAGCTTCTATTGGTAAGGTGAGTGCCGCTGAAGATACTCCCTTTGAACAAATGCCTTTGAATAAATATATTGCACATGCAGGTATATCGGGTAGAAGAGAAGCCGCTGAATTGGTAAAGGCAGGTCATGTGGCAGTAAATGGCGATACGGTTTTAGAGCCTGGTTATAAAGTGAAGTACAAAGATGTAGTAAGATTAAAAGGTAAAGTTTTACAACTACAAGTTACCCCGGTTTATATTTTATTAAATAAACCTAAGGATTATATCTGTACAGCAAATGACCCTGAAGGCAGAAAAACAGTTTTAGATATTATTAAAAACGCCACTACACAAAGAATGTTTCCAGTGGGGCGTCTAGATAGAAATACAACTGGTGTTTTAATTTTAACCAATGACGGCGACTTAGCACAAAAATTAACGCATCCTTCCTACGAGATTAAAAAAATATACGAAGTGACTTTAGATAAACCGGTGACCAAGGCCGATATGGAGTCTATAGCTGCAGGTGTTGAATTAGAAGATGGATTTATTGCAGCCGATGCAGTAAGTTATTTATCAAACACTTCTAAAAATGTAATTGGCATTGAAATTCATAGCGGCCGCAATCGTATTGTGCGTCGTATTTTTGAACATTTAGGCTACGATGTAAGACATTTAGATAGAGTGATGTTTGCAAATCTTACCAAGAAAAATGTGGACCGTGGTAAATGGCGTTTTTTAGCAGAGAAGGAAGTAAGATTGCTTAAGTTTTTAAATAAATCATTTACTAGAAAATCTTCCAAATAAGAATTACATGTTATCTATTTTATTTGAAGATGAGGATATGATTGTACTTAATAAACCAGCTGGTTTATTAAGTATCCCTGATAGGTTTGGCAAAGAAGTTTCTTTAAAGTCGTTATTGCAAGAAAAATACGGAGAAATTTTTACCGTACACCGCTTAGATCAATTTACAAGTGGCTTAATTGTATTTGCAAAAAATGCAGAGTCCCATAAAATATTAAGCGAATTATTTGAAGGAAGAAGCATTGAAAAAAAATACCTAGGCTTAGTTTTAGGCAGACCGCCCGCAGAAGGAAGTATTGACCAGCCTATTATGGAACATCCTGTAAAAAAGGGAACCATGGTAGTGCATGCCAAAGGAAAAATTGCTTTAACTACTTACCAGGTGATAGAAAATTACAAACGCTTTGCATGGGTTTCATTTCAAATTCATACGGGAAGAACGCATCAAATACGCGTGCATGCCAAACAAATAGGACATCCTATTGTAGCAGATGATGTCTATGGTGATGGAGAGAAGTTATTACTGTCTTCTATCAAAAAGAAAAATTTTAAACTGAGCAAGACCGAGGAAGAAGAAAGACCCCTACTTGCTAGACAGGCCTTGCATGCGCATTCACTAAAGTTTCTCTACAAAGAAAAAGAGCTTCATCTAGAAGCTCCTTTATCTAAAGATTTAACCGCTACTTTACAGCAGTTGGATAAATGGAATAAAGAGAAATAGTTTTACTTGAGCGTATTCTTATACACTACGCCATCCTTCATTACGAAGTTTACCTTTCCCATTTGATATACATTCTTAGTAGGATCGCCCTCTACGGCAACAATATCTGCTAATTTATTTTTTTCAATACTTCCTAAAATTGCTTGTGTACCCATTAAGTCTGCAGCATTCCATGTAGCTGCCTGTATTGTTTCTAAAAAAGGCATGCCTCCTTCTGTCATGTACACAAACTCTTTCCAATTCGTTCCATGCGCATACACACCCGCATCGGTTCCAAATGCAATTTTAACGCCTGCTTTATATGCTTTTGAAAAAGTATTTTGAATTTTGGGTCCAATTTCCAAAGCTTTTTTAGCTACCATCGGTGGATAGTAACCAGGAATTTTTGCAGAATCTGCTGCAGATTTTCCAGCAATAATAGTAGGCACTAAATAAGTACCGTATTGTACCATTAAAGGAAATACCGATTCATCCATTAAAGTGCCATGCTCTATTGAACTAACTCCACCGCGAATAGCTCTTTTCATTGCTTCTACTCCATGACAATGTGCAGCTACTTTAAATCCATAATCTTTGGCAGCAGCCACAATGGCTTTTACTTCTTCTTCAGTGAACTGAGGATTCTCTCCATTCGTAGCCATACTCAATACACCCCCTGAAGCTGTAATTTTTATTAAGTCAGATCCATCTTTATATCTTTGTCTTACTGCTTTGTAAGCATCTTCTGGTCCATTGATGACGCCATCTTTAGGTCCTGGATCTCCCATTAAATCGGGTCTATAATTATTGGTAGGATCGGCATGTCCTCCTGTTGTCGCAATAGATTTTCCTGCAGTAAAAATACGAGGGCCCACAACATATCCTTTTTGAATGGCTTTGCGCATAGCAATATTTGCACCTGAACCACCCAAGTCACGCACTGAAGTAAATCCTGCCATTAAATCTCTTTCTGCAAAACGCAGTGAACCATAGGCAATATCAGCTTGACTTTGCGTAAAGCCTTCTAAATATCTATTGGGATTAGTTTCGTTTTCAATATGCACATGCATATCCATTAGGCCGGGCATCACAGTGCTTGTTTTTAAATTCACTACTTTATCAGTAGCTGTACCTGATTGGTACCCATCTAGTACATCCGTAATTTTATTACCCTCAATTACAATTGTTTTTTCTTTTAAAACTTGCAGTTGTCTTACATCAATTAATTGACCACATTGCAAATAGGTTTTTTGCGCTTGGCCAGTAATGACTAAAACAGCAAAAGATACACTGAATAAAAAATGCTTCATACGTAAATTATTTAGAGATTAAATATACAAAAAAACCTCAGCCTTTTATAGCGGAGGTTTAATTTGTTGGGCAATGACTCGAATCACCAGTGACACACTGTTTACTGAATCGTTCACTGCCTAAGATGTTTTAATGACTTAACCTTATTAGATTAGATTCCTAAGAAGCTATTTATTCGGCTGCGGGGTATAGCGTAAATAAGGTTTTACGATATTCAATCCTTTAGGGAATTTAATAAGGGCGTCTTCTGTTTTAACTGCTGGCACTACTATGACATCTTCCCCTTCCACCCAAATTGCAGGGGTGGCTACACTATAGTTGGCTGTTAACTGCAAAGAATCGATGACTCTTAATACTTCTACAAAATTTCTTCCTGTAGAAGCAGGATAGGTTAAGGTTAATTTAATTTTTTTATCGGGACCAATAATAAATAAAGAACGAACCGTAAATGTTTCAGAAGCATTGGGATGTATCATATCATAAGCATGCGCAATTGTTTTATCCTCATCTGCAATAATGGGAAAGCCCACAGTTACATGTTGCGTTTCATTGATATCTGTTATCCACTTTTGATGACTTTCTACTCCATCCACACTTAAGGCTAATACTTTTACATTACGTTTTGAAAACTCTTCTTGTAAAGCAGCAGTGCGTCCTAATTCTGTGGTACAAACCGGAGTGAAGTCGGCAGGATGAGAAAATAAAATGCCCCAACTGTCTCCTAAATATTGATGAAAGCTAATATCACCAGTACTTGTATTTGCTTTAAAATCGGGAGCAATATCCCCTAGTCTTAAACTCATATTTTATTTTTTTAGAATTGTATATTATCTCTTTTTTTTACGAATAACAATGATCAAGATCACAAAGATATGAATTTCCTACTAATTTAGTAGACTTTTATATAAGTATTTTAAAAATATTTTTTACCCTTTTAAAAAAATAGAATGAATAGCGAATTGGTAGACTAAAAACAATTATTTTTCAGTAGGTGCCGAGGTATATAAATCTAATAAGCCATCGGGTAGTTCAACACTAATGGTTTTGGCCTTATGATTCACTGCTTTTAAACTTTCTTCATGTAAAGGAATATAGGCTTCTTGGCCATGGTATAATATAGTTACCATTAATTGATGCGGTTGTTCAATCACTTCTTGAATAACACCTAAAGACTTTCCAGCTTCCACCACCGTGTAGCCAAGCAAGGCCAATGGAGATTGCTTATCCACTAATTTTTGAAATTCATCTTGAGGTAACCATACTTTTTTACCTAAAAGCATCGCAGTGGCTTCTCTACTATTAATGCCTTCCAATTGTACATGTGAAATGGTATCTGTTTTAGCAGATGCGCTTTGTATAAAATAGGGAATAAAACTTGCTGCATTTTTTTCTACAAATAAGGCATCAATGCCTTTAAAATGAATGGGCTTGCCTAAGGCATGCTCAATAATAACATGACCAGTAATTCCATGGGGTGCTACAATTTTTCCTATATGTATGTACTGACTCATTTGCTAATTTAATTCATTTATCGACAAAATCATTTTCAAAAAAAACCCCCGATTCCGTTGATAGGAACCAGGGGCTTTTATAAAGCTAGATTAATTTTAAAATTATTCTGCAGCAGGCGTCTCTTCTGTTGTTGCCTCTGCTGCTGGTGCAGCTTCCTCTTCAACTGGTGCAGCAACTTCTTCAGCTACTGGCTCTGCTACTTTTTTAGCAACAGGTACATACACTTTTTTAGCAGCTTCTGCTTTTTTGTGTGTATCACTAGTGCTTGCGATCTTTGTTTCATGAGCTGCATACCATGTTTGGAATTTCTCCATTGCGGTTGCATCATCAAACAAACCTAATTTTACTCCACGAAGTAAATGTTTCAAATAAAGAACTCCTTTGAAAGATAAAATTCTGTGAACGGTGTCTGTAGGTTGAGCACCTTTGTTTAACCACTCCAATGCCTTTTGACGATCCAATTGGATTGTTGCAGGAACTGTTAATGGGTTGTAAGTACCAATCTTTTGGATGAATTTACCATCTCTTGGTGCGCGTCCGTCAGCCACTACTATAAAGTAGAAAGGCCTTTTTTTACTACCGTGACGTTGTAGTCTCATTTTTACTGCCATGTTAAATAGAAATTTATAGGCGTTATTAAATAGGGTTAACCGGGTGCAAATATAGTCAAAACCACGGAATAAACAAAGGAAAAAGGGGTTTAAAACCTACTAATATATGATTATCAATGACTTAGGCTAAAATTAGCGTCTCAAACCAGGCATTTTACCTGCCATTGCCCCCGATGACATCTGCTTCATCATCTGCTTCATTTGGTCAAACTGTTTCATAAAAGCATTGATTTCTCCAATATCTTTTCCTGCCCCTTTGGCAATTCTTTGTTTGCGACTAGTTGAAAGTAAATCCGGATTTCTTCTTTCCAAAACAGTCATCGATTGAATAATGGCTTCTACTCCTTTAAAAGCATCGTCTTTAATTTCTACATCTTTTAAGCTTTTGCCCATGCCTGGAATCATGCCCATTAAATCTTTTAAATTGCCCATTTTTTTGATCTGCTGTATCTGTGTCAAGAAATCTTCAAAATCAAATTGATTTTTTCGAATTCTTTTTTCTAATTTTTTTGCTTCTGCTTCATCAAATTGCGATTGCGCTTTTTCAACCAAGGAAGTAATATCTCCCATGCCTAAAATTCTTTGCGCCATTCTCTCTGGATGAAAAACAGTAAGGGTATCTAATTTTTCACCATTGCTCATAAACTTAATAGGCTTATTCACGGTGTATTTTATAGATAAAGCCGCACCCCCTCTTGTATCACCATCTAACTTGGTTAATACTACGCCTGTAAAATCTAAACGCTCATTAAAGACTTTGGCGGTATTCACTGCATCCTGCCCTGTCATTGAGTCTACAACGAATAATATTTCTTGTGGTTGAATTTCATTTTTAATAGCAGCCACTTCATTCATCATTACTTCATCTACTGCTAAACGCCCCGCCGTATCAATAATAATTATATTTTTATTATTTGCTTTGGCATAGACCAATGCATTTTGTGCAATAGAGACTGCATTTTTATTTTCTCTTTCTACAAAAACATCCACCCCAATTTGTTCTCCTAATAAGGTGAGTTGATCCATGGCTGCAGGACGGTAAATATCGGCAGCTACTAATAAAGGAGATTTTTTTTGCGCTTTTAAATAATTAGCCAGCTTACCAGAAAAAGTAGTTTTACCAGAACCTTGTAAACCCGCCACTAAAATAATAGTGGGGCTTTTGGAAAGGTCCATCAAAGAGGCTTCATTACCCATTAAAGCCGTCAACTCATCTTGCACAATTTTCACCATCAATTGTCCTGGGCTAATGGCATTAATAACTTTGGCACCAATGGCCTTTTCTTTAATACTATCTGTAAATTCTTTGGCTATTTTAAAATTGACATCGGCATCCAACAATGCTTTTCGGATATCTTTTAGGGTATTGGCAACATTCAATTCATTAATTCTCGCCTGCCCTTTTAGGTGCTTAAACGCAGATTCTAATTTTTCACTCAAACTATTAAACATACATACAACATTAAGGGGAGCAAAGATAAGTGATCATAATGAGTCATGCATCATGAATTAAAAAGGTATAAATACGTTAAAATTAGGAAATTACAGCGTATCGTAATATGATATAAAATGCTGAATATCATATACTTATACCAATTTAGAGAATAGGCTAAATATGTCTTGACAGTTTGTTAACTAATAAAGATTAAAAAATACTTGGAACCTAACCTTTATTTAATATTATTGCATCAAACGAATCAATTTTAAGAGGAGCTAGTTATATATGAGTAAGAAACAATTATTTACACTTGAATTTCCGGTGAGATGTTCACCCAATATTTTATTTGAATTTTTATCCACTGCCTCTGGACTACAAGAGTGGTTTGCAGACAAAGTAGACGAATGGGAAAATGTTTTTAGTTTTTCATGGAATAAAGGTGTTCCAGAAAAAGCAGAATTAGTGGACCAAGAGCCTGATAAATTTATAAAGTTTAGATGGTTACATGGAGAGAAGAATGAATACTTCGAATTTAGAATTGAAAAAACAGAAATTTCAAATCAAACTATTTTAATCGTGAAAGATTTTGCTGAGAAAAACGAAGTCAAAGATCAAAGCCGACTTTGGGAATATCAGATCAAAGAACTCTTTCATCGTATAGGTAGTTAGCACTAACATTTTGTTCAAGAAATTAGACATACTAATTCTTAAAGCCTTCATTGGCCCTTTTTTGGCAGCACTTACTATTTCAACTTTTGTGCTGACCATGCAATTCTTTTGGTTATACATTGATGACTTAGTAGGTAAAGGTTTAGACTTACTTACCATTTTACAATTAGTAGGGCTTGTTTCTGTAAGTACTTTCACCACAGCCCTTCCTTTAGCATTGCTTTTTTCTTCTATTATGACCTTTGGAAATTTAGGAGAAAGCTTTGAACTCATAGCCATTAAGGCTGCGGGTATTCCACTCATACGTTTTATGCGTCCGCTATTTTTGTTCACCATTTTTGTAGCAGGGATTGCATTTTTATTTTCGAATAATATTATACCGGTAACGCAAATGAAGCTTACCAATTTAAAATATGAAATTATTATAGCCAAGCCTGCCATTGATTTAAAGGAAGGTATCTTCTATGATAAAATAGATGGTTATGTAATTAAATTAGGCAAGAAAGAATCGAATGATAGTGTCATGCATAATATTACCATCTTTGAAAAAAGATTTGGACTACAAGATAATTTAATCATGGCCGAGTCGGGTGTAATGCGCGTGTCTAAAAATAAAAAGTTTTTAGAATTTGTCATGTATAATGGATGGCGCTATCAAGAAAGAGGAGCACGCAGTACCACTAATACAGAATTCACCAGGCTGTATTTTAAAGAGTACAAAAAAATATTTGACCTGAAAAGTTTTCAGATGAATAAGAGTAGTGATATTTTGTACGATCCAAAAATGTTAAGCGTTAGACAACTGAGTAAGGCCATGGATTCTTTACAAAATAAAGACGCCTACTTTATTAAAAAGACCAATGCCGATGTGGCTTCCTATTTAAAGTTCATGAACTTTAAAGATAGTAGTCAACTTTTTACAGCAAAGAAAAATATTACCCCTTTAAAAAGCTTTGACAAACTTATTCCCGACTCTTTAATAAGCAGTATTCAACTCACCTCGGGCTATCAATTCTCCTCCCTTTTATATAATCTTACGGCCATCTCAGATACTTATAAAGAAAATAAAAAAGCAAGTTCTTTACATGGAATAGAATGGCATCGAAAGTTTACATTATCCTTTGCTTGCTTTGTACTTTTTTTAATTGGCGCTCCACTGGGTTCCATTATTAGAAAAGGAGGACTAGGTACCCCCTTGGTTTTAGCCATCATTTTCTTTGTCCTATTTTTCTTACTCAATAATTTTGGAGAGAAATTAGCTAAATCGGGACAGTGGGACGTGTTCTCAGGTATGTGGATGTCATCCATTATTTTAATACCTATTGGCCTATTTTTAACCTACAAGGCGATGCGTGATTCACAGCTCTTCAACCAGGAATTTTACTACCGACTTTTACAGCCAATTAAAGTAACTTTACAGAAGTACTTTAAAAAATAATATCATGTCAAAATCAACTCAAAACAGACGTCAGTTTATCGCTACATCTGGTAAAGCGGGTATGGCCCTTGCCGCAATGCCCCTAATGTCAAAAATAAATTTTCCGTCTAGTGCTTTCATGGCTGCAAATGAATACGCACAACAGCCTTTAAATTATGGCTATGCTGCATTGGAACCATTTATTGATGCTATGACCATGGAAATACATTATACAAAACATGCCGCTACTTATGCTAAAAATTTAGCAGATGCAGCGCTTGCAGAAAAACTAGATACTACACAAACAAATTTGAAGCAACTATTAAATACCATTTCATCCTATTCGGTAAAAATGAGAAATAATGCAGGCGGCCATTTTAATCATGAAATGTTTTGGCAGGTGATGAAACCTGCTCCTGCCACTTTACCCACTGGTGAATTAGCAGAAGCCATTAATAAAAGTTTTGGTTCATTGGAGAATTTTAAAACCGCTTTTGGCGATGCGGCTAAAACAAGATTTGGTAGCGGTTGGGCTTGGTTAATAGTGAAAGCAGATAATAGTTTAGCTGTTTGCTCTACGCCTAACCAAGACAACCCACTTATGAATATAGCGGAAACAAAAGGCGCCCCTATACTTTGTTTAGATGTTTGGGAACATGCTTACTATTTAAAATATCAAAACAAACGTCCCGACTACATCAACGCTTGGTGGAATTTAGTGAATTGGGAATTCGTTCAGAAAAAATTTACTGAAGCAAAACAGGCTTAATTCATTTCCAATTGTACCCCTTGCAAAAGTCAAAGCAAAATTTAAAGATTCAGTTTTTTGTAACAAGTTTAAGTATCATCTTATTTGTACTTAAATTTATTGCCTATTTCATGACGCATTCTTTGTCTGTTTTATCAGATGCATTAGAAAGTATTGTGAATGTCTTAGCAGGTTTAATTGGACTCTATAGTTTATATATAGCTTCAAAGCCTAAAGACAAAGACCATCCTTATGGACACGGCAAGGCCGAATTCATTTCTGCAGCTTTTGAAGGAAGTTTAATTATTACAGCAGGCTTTATAATATTATACGAATCTATCATTACCTTTTTTGAACCCAGTACCTTACATGGACTAGACAATGGTATTTGGATTTTGCTTTCTACTGCAGTACTAAATATGGCAGCAGGCCTTGGCGCAAAAGCCATTGGAAAGAAAAATAAATCTTTAGCATTAAGCTCTAGTGGCCAACACTTATTAATTGATAGCTACACCACTTTTGCAGTAGCCATTGGCATAGGTCTAGTAATTTATACTGGCTATAAAACCATTGATGCTATTATTGCTATTGGCATGGGCTTATGGATTATTTACAATGGGTATAAGATTATTAGAGAATCGCTAGCGGGTATTATGGATGAAGCCGACCTAGCCTTACTAGAAGAAGTCATAGCAGAAATTAATTTATCAAGGAATGAAAAATGGATTGACCTGCATAATTTAAGAGTTATAAAATATGGCGCTTTAATGCATATCGACTGCCACTTAACCGTGCCTTGGTATTTTAATGTACATGAAGCACATGGTGCAGTAGATGATTTTACTAGGCTTATAAAAAATAAATTTGGAGACAGTGTGGAATTTTTTGTACACACCGATGGTTGTATGCCTTTCAGTTGTCCTATTTGCACCATTGAAGCCTGTGAAAAAAGAAAGTCGCCCTTTGAAAAAAAATTAAATTGGAATGTAGAAAATGTTTTGTCAGATAGCAAACATCAATTAGCATAAATAAATAAACATCCTAAAAATTTATTTTAAAAATTACAGCATATGAAAGCATGGATCGAATATCAAGAAAAAAATAAAGACCGTTTTTTAGAGGAGCTATTAGCCTTATTACGCATACCCAGTGTAAGTGCGAAAACCGAGCACAATGGTGATATGCTAGCCTGTGCCAAAGCTGTAGAAAAATCTTTGCAAGAAGCAGGCGCGCCCATTACAAAAATTTATGAAACAGAAGGCCATCCAATAGTTTACGCTGAAATTAATGTAGATCCTAAACTACCCACTGTGCTTGTTTATGGCCATTATGATGTGCAACCGGCAGAACCTTTAGAGTTATGGCATAGCAGCCCTTTTGATCCTACTATTAAGGATGGCAAAATATTTGCACGTGGCGCTTGCGATGATAAAGGACAATTTTATATGCATGTGAAAGCCTTAGAAATTATGACTAAGACGAATTCACTTTGCACGAATATTAAATTCATTATTGAAGGGGAAGAAGAAATTGGTAGCCCTAACCTTGCAGCCTTTGTTAAAACACATACCGATTTATTAAAGGCCGATGTTATTTTAATTAGCGATACCGCTATGATTAGCATGGATACTCCATCCATTGATATTGGCGTAAGAGGTTTAAGTTATATCGAACTAGAAATTACAGGACCTAACAGAGATTTACATAGTGGAGTGTATGGTGGTGCAGTGGCCAACCCCATTACTATTTTATCTAAAATGATTGCTTCATGTCATGATGAAAATAATCATATTACTATTCCAGGATTTTATGACGATGTAATTGTATCCACCGATGCAGAAAGAAAAAAAATGGCAGAAGCGCCTTTTGATGAAAATGAATTCAAAGCCGATTTAGGTATACAAAATGTATGGGGTGAAAAAGGATACAGCACCAATGAAAGAACGGGTATACGTCCTACTTTAGAAGTGAATGGAATTTGGGGCGGGTACACTGGAGAAGGTGCAAAAACTGTTTTACCTTCTAAGGCTTTTGCAAAAATATCTTGCCGTTTAGTGCCGAACCAATCGGCAGAAAAAATAACAGCCATAGTACTTGCGCACTTTAAAAAAATTGCACCTGCCAATATTACGGTAAACGCTTTCGAACATCATGGAGGCGAGCCTTATATCACCCCTATTGATTCTCACGAATATAAAAGTGCCGCTAAAGCCATTGCCACCACTTTTGGTAAAGAACCTATTCCAGTGCGTGGTGGTGGAAGTATTCCTATTTGCTCTTTGTTTGAAAAAGAATTAGGCGTGAAAATTGTATTTATGGGTTTTGGTTTAGATAGCGATAACCTACATAGCCCAAATGAAAAATATGATATTGTAAATTTTTACAAAGGCATTGAAACCATTCCTTACTTCCATCAATTTTTTGCAGAAAAACAAGCCTAAGCATGAAAGCTGCTGATATCATCAAAACGGAAAAGAAAAAAGTACGCTTAGATAAGTACTTATGGTCTATTCGTATTTTTAAAACAAGGAGTCAGGCTACTGAAGCTATTGATAAAGGCCGTGTTAAAATAAAAGGAGAGCCTGTAAAAGCATCTCGTAATGTAGTTATTGGGGATGAATACGAAGCAAGAACAGAGCATAAGAATTGGGTGATTAGAGTAACCCAAGTATTAGAAGGAAGATTGGCTTATGCAGAAGCCATCAAATATTATGAAGACCTTACCCCTGTTGAGGAATTAGAAAGAGTGAATCAAGTAGCCGCTTCTTTTCATACAGGTAAGCGTTTGAGTAAAATAGGAAGGCCTACTAAAAAAGACAGACGCGATTTAGGAGAATTATTAGATTAAAAAAAGTCCATCGGTTTCTTTTATCTTTACAATATGACCATTGAAATTTTAACAGTACTTCCGGAATTATTAGCA
>CAIJZF010000147.1 GCA_903825095.1 uncultured Bacteroidota bacterium
GTCCATATATTTCATCGAAAGTTCTATTCTCTTTAGTAATAAATACAATATGTTTAATAGGACTTTCTTTACTACCTGGTAAAACGGGTAAGGGTAGGCTATCGGTTTGAGATTTTGTTACAAATGTATTTTCAATGGTTTCATTTGTATAGGCCTTTAATTTTTCTGTATTCGGATTTTCTATTTTTTGGAAACTACCTAGTTGAATGTCTCCAATATAGCTTCCTTGAATAGGTATTTTAAAGTTTTTTCCTCCATTAGGGCCTGCGCCTAAACCTCTGCAAGAAGTTACATAAATGGTTTTATCATCATTAGAAAGTTTCACACGTGTTGTGCCCCAGCCAGTAGGTATTAAGCCCAATGTTTTTTCAGTCTTCAAATCAATTTTGGCAACTGCATTAAATCCTAATAAGGCAACATATAAATATTGCTCGTTTTTAGAAAGGTCAATGCCAAAAGGAAGTAAGCCTCTTAGTTTATCAATACGTTGGTCCACTGTAATGGGTATATGTTTTACTATGCGACTTCTTTTATAATCAATTACAGCAATATTATCATTGGTAGCATTCGTTACATAGGCAAATTTACTACCCACCACAATGGAATTAGGACTTGCACCACCAATCACTTCTGCATCTTCAATAAGCTCTCCTAGTAACATTCCAGTTTTTAATTTAGCTTTTACTTTATTAGTGGCTAAGTCAATCACAAAAACACTCATCGACTCATCTGCATTGGGGCTACCAAGTCCTGGAATTTTCTTTCCCTCAATTTCAGTACCCTCAATAGATTCTTTTGTATCGTTTCCGTAGGGGTGCCAATTAATGTATTGAGATTGTATATTCTCTTTGGTGGTTCCTTCTACTAAAGGATAAGCGTACATACCCACATTGGCAACCAGTACTGTTTTTTGATCCGGAGAAATGGCTAAACCAAAAGGCTGTCTTCCGGTAGGAATGGAAGCGATAATTTTTTTCTCGTTTAAGCTATATCTAACCAATCTAAAATTGCCTCTGTCTAATATTAATAATTCGTTTCTTTTAGCTTCGTAAATTAAATCACTGGTGAAACTGCCTTCAAATTTTTTGCCGCCAAAAACACCATCTAGTAATATAGAGTCAAGTTTTTTATTTTTTACATAGTCATATATAACAACAGTTCCTTCATCTCCTCCACTTAAGTATACAATATTTTTGGTAGCATTAAAGGCTACCCCCAAAAATGAACCTTTTTTTAATGGGTTAAAAGCGTTCTTATTATACTCAGGTATTCTTTTTTGTTGCAGAGTGGCTAAATCAATAATAGTAATGGCGTTTTCATGCATGGTAATGGCCACTTTTTGATCTGGCGAGATAGCTAATCCAAAGGGGTCATGGGTAATACGAATAGACTGACCTGCTGGTTTTACATATCGACCACTTGGTAATATAGAATAAGCATTGGTATCAATTTTAGATAATTCGTTATATCCAGGAACAGATAAATAATTTACTACTTGTGTATTTCCTTCTCGAATAAAAAATAGTAAGAAGGTAAAAATAAAGAATACATTTTTTTTCATATATAATTATTGGTAATCATTCAGCAAACCTATTAATAAATAAACAAGAAAAACAGTTTGTGCTAAATTATCTTATTGTTAATAAAAAAATAAAGAAAACAATTTCATCATCTTAAGTTAATATTGGAAATTGAATATGTTAAAGTTTTGAGAATAGATTTGTGATTCAAAATTTTAAATATGATATCAAAACAAGTAAGTTTAAAGTGGTTATTGACACCACTAATGTTATTGGGCTTGAGCATTGCCTCATTAGCGCAAAGCATTCAAATTAAAGGAAAAGTAATTGATGCTGATACAAAACTAGCTTTAGAGTCTGCTACTGTTGTATTAAATGGCAGCAACATTGCAACCAAAACAGATAAAGATGGTTCATTTTCTTTAACTGCTAACAAAGCGGGCAATATTACTATTTCCTATGTTGGCTTTACTTCTAAGAGTATCGCCATTACAGGTACTACTAATAATTTAGTTATTAGTTTACAAAAGCAAGATCAAGCATTAACTGAGGTAGTGGTTACTGCCTTGGGTGTGAAAAAAGAAACAAAAAAATTAGGCTATTCTATTCAAGAAGTGAAAGGAGCCGATTTAGTAAAAGCGAGAGAGCCTAACCCAATCAATGGTTTAGTTGGTAAAGTAGCAGGTTTAGATGTTGCTATTAATCGTGAGATGCTAGCAGCACCTAACGTTTCATTACGTGGATATAATATCTCTTTATATGTGGTGGATGGTATTCCAGTAACTTCTGACACTTGGAATATTAGCCCTGATGATATTGATTCTTATACTGTTTTGAAAGGATTAGCCGCTACTGCTATTTATGGTAGCCGTGCTCAAAATGGAGCGATTTTAATTACCACTAAAAGAGCTAAGAAAAACGATAAAGGATATACAATAGAATTTAATTCATCTACTCAAGTAGACAAAGGTTTTATTGCTTTACCTAAAACACAAGCTTTATATGGCGGTGGAGATTATTCACAATACGCATTTGGTAATGGTAAAGGCGGTGGTATCAATGATGGTGACTATGATGTATGGGGACCAGCTTTAAATGGCCAATTAATACCTCAATGGAATAGCCCTATTGATCCAGTTACAGGTGTAAGAAAAGCAACTCCTTATTTGCCAGTGGGAGTGGATAACTTAAAGCGTTTCATTCAAGCTGGGGTTTTAAGTACTAATAACTTAAGTTTTTCTGCAGCAACAGATCGTTCAAGTGTTCGTATGTCATTAAGTAATACAACACAACAAGGTATTATTCCAAATACAAAATTAAATACGATCAACTTTAATATTAATGCTAGTTATAATTTAAGTAGCAAGTTTAAAATTGATGGTAACTTAAATTATAACCGTCAGTTTTCTCCAAATATTCCAGATGTATCTTATGGACCTAATAGCGTTATTTATTCTGTTACAGTATGGACAGGAGCCGATTGGAATATTGATGATATGAAAGATTATTGGCAAGCAGGTAAAGAAGGTGTTCAATCCAAGTTTGCTGAATATCAACGTTATCATAACCCTTATTTCATGAGTTATGAGTGGTTACGTGGTCATTATAAAAATGATATTACAGGTAATATTGCTTTATCTTATAAACCAAGTAACGATTTAGAAGCAATTTTAAGAACAAATATTAGCACTAACGATGTGTTAAGAACCGAAAAAATGCCTTATTCTGCGCACCCTTATGGTCGTGAATTAAACCGTGGTGATTACAGAGAAGATAGTCGTTCTTTGTTTGATAAC
>CAIJZF010000148.1 GCA_903825095.1 uncultured Bacteroidota bacterium
ACGTAAAGCCAAAAATGAAAAACCTACTAAGCCAAAAATGATAATGGCAAGGTTCATTACAATGGCTAGTACAGGACGTTTTAACGAAAGTTCAGATATATTCATCTAATAAGATTATTTAGGGGACTTTAAGAGTTCTATTTAGTAATGTCTATAATAGGGATTGTTTTACCCACTTTTATTTTACTACCCTGTCTAACAAAAAGCATTCCTGCTACAATAACGCTATCTCCTATATTGAGCCCTTTGGTAATTTCAACAGCGCCCACAGTTCTATATCCAGTTTCCACATCTACTAATTCAGCCATACCATTTTTTACAATAGCAATTTGTTTGCTTTTAGATTCAGGGATAATCACATTCGTAGGTACCATAATGCTAGGCTTTTTAACCGTCTCACTTAAGTAAACCTTTACATAAGCACCAGGTAACATTTTACCTTGCAGTTGCGCACGTACTTTAATATTTCTAGTGGTGGCGATAATTTGAGGCTCTATAGCAAATATAGTAGCATTCATTTTTTTAGTAGATCCATCAATACCTTCAACTTGAATAGTCTTTCCCACTTTTATATAAGTGTCAAACATTTCAGGCACTGTAAAATCTATTTTAAGTTTATCCGTTTTTTGTAAACTAGCAACAGTAGTAGTAGTATTAATAAATGCACCAAGGCTTACTTGTCTTAAACCAATTTGTCCTGTAAAAGGAGCTTTCATAATTGTTTTGTCTATTAAGGATTGCGTGTAAGCTAAATCCGCTTTTGAACTTTTCACTTGTTGTAAAGAAATATCATAATCGCTTTGATTAATGCCCTTCACTTTTAACAATTGTAAATTTCTTTGCTCATTGATCGTAGCTAATTCCAATTGTACTTTAATTTTTTCCAACTGCGCTTGCAAGTCTGCATCATTCAATTTTGCTAAAACTGTTCCTGCTTGAACCATTTTACCCTCTGGAATTTGTAAATAGGTAATTCTACCATTGGTTTCTGGACGCAGTTCAATGGACTCAGTTGCCAAGACTGTTCCAGTCACTTCTACCGATTTGTCTACTATTTGAGTAGCTGCTAGTGCAACATCAACAAAAACGGGTGCATTTGCGTTGAACTTGTCAAAACTCTTTGACTTTTCCTTACATCCAACCCCTGCAATCATGCAGACAAAAGAAAGAATAAATAAATTTCTCAAAACAATCATTTTTAGTGACTCAAGATAGCCAAAAATTGTCTTTTTTAAAAACAAAATAGATGAGTGGCGGCTTAGCGATTCCTAGGTTGTAGAGGCTTTTACGGGGTCTTTTTAAATTCTTCGAATTTCTTTTGAATATAATAGCCCAATTCTAGGTCATTTAATAAGCCTAGGACCTCATAGGAAGGTCGGCAAAAGTTCATGAAGCGCTCTAATTCCTCCCCCTCTAAATGAGTAAGTTTGATTACAGTTCTTTTGGTAAAACGGTACCCCACATATTTTTCCTGTTCTTGAGAGAGTAAACGCTTTTGTAAAAATTGTAAGTTTCGATTTCTTTTGACACGAAACATATTTATAATTTCATCTAAATCAAACCCAACCGTTAAGCCATTGGAACCAAATAGTTGTTGCCCTCCGCTGAGTCTAATACCAGGCGCTTGATAGTTAAAATATTTAGCATAATCGATTCTGTTTTGAATAGAGTCCAATTTATAATAACTATTTCTAACACGCACTTCTGGTAAATCAAATCCAGTTACATGAATCATGACATTGAAATTGCGCAAGTCTTCAATGGTGTCAATTGGATATTTATGTGTAGTCTTTCCGAATAAGGAAAACCAAAGTGAGTCTTTCGCTTTGGCATAAATTAAATAACGCCCCAAAGAATCGGTGAATGCATGATTAGAATTACTATATACAATCACTGCTTCAATAGGCCTTCTTCCAGATATATCATAGACCACACCGCTAACTGGAATAGTTTGCGCATTCATTTTGAAAGACAAAAAAAGCAAGAAAATAATGATATATTTAAACTTAGCGTTCATAGCGTGTGCAATATTAGTAAGACAAGTTTACATAACTACGTTTTACTTTATAATTAACAGGTTTTTACCTTTTAATTATAAAGGCCAATACGTATTTAGAAAAGTAAGTAAAAAGCCAAGGGCGATGGTAGATATAACAACCCACTGCGCTGCAATTTTTTGTTTATAAATTAAATAGGTGCTTGCAAGAAATACAAAAATATAGGTATAAAAAGTAAGTGAAGAGTAGTACTCTATTTTTAGGGAAATGCCTCCTATTAAATGAAGCGTAGCGCCTAGCATAACGCCCACTACTGCTGCATAGATACCCTCTAAGGACCTATAAAAAATGGCATACTTTTTTAAATTTTGCCAGATAGGAAAAAAGAATAAAACAATCAAAAAACTAGGTAAAAAAATAGCGAAGCTTCCCATGACGGCGCCCATAATTTGAATAGGTATTGATTTTTCTTTTAAAGCCATCGCACTAGTATAACTAGCCACGGAGAAAACAGGACCAGGCATGGCTCTCACCATACCTGCACCC
>CAIJZF010000149.1 GCA_903825095.1 uncultured Bacteroidota bacterium
ATGCTTATCCTGTTGCTTATACAGCTGGTACAGTAGGTAAAATAAATGCTGAAGCAATGGTGGTAGATATTCAAACCAAAGAAGATATTGAATTGTATAGAGGTAAATTAAAAGGTAAAGCAGTTTTAATTTCTAATCCTGTTGTTATCGATTTACAAACACTTACTAATGGAGTACACCGTTATAATAATGATGAACTTATTGCACTAGAGCAAGCAGCTATTACACCCATTAAACCAAATCCAGCAAGGGTTATTAAAAATCCAACAATTATAACAGCAGTAGAACGCTTGGCTTTTTTAAAATCTGAAAATGTAGCAGTGGTTTTACAAACCGATGGTAATAGACTAGGCATTGTGCCTGCTTATTCTCGTCCTGGTGTAAGAGAAGATGGTTGGTCTGCTGCAGGAATGAAAAACTCATCACCTATTTTAGCAGTTACTCCAGAACATTATAATAGAATGTACCGTGTTATAAAAAGAGGAATTGCTGTTAAAATAGAATTTGAAATAAAAAATAAAATAGGAGATAAGGTAGAACAAGCAATGAACCTTGTAGGTGAAATTCCAGGTACCGATCCTAAAGAAGGTATTGTAATGGTGGGTGCCCATTTTGATACTTGGCATGGAAGTTCTAATGCAAGTGATAACTCATCAGGAACAGCAGTCGCATTAGAAGCCATGCGTATACTTAAAACCTTGGGCGTACAACCAAAACGTACTATTCGTATTGCTTTATGGTCTGGGGAAGAACAAGGCCTGTATGGTTCTCGTGCCTATGTACAAAAACATTTTGGTGACCCTCGTAATGCAGCCATTGGTATGAAGCCAGAGTATGAAATGTTATCTGCTTATTTTAATCAAGACTATGGTGCAGGACAATATCGTGGTATATACTTACAAGGCAATGAAGCAGCTAGAACCATGCTTACTGCATGGATGGAGCCTTTTCGTGATTTAGGTATGAATATGGTGTCTAACCAAAGCCTAGGAAGTACCGACCATGTTTCATTTGATGAAGTGGGACTTCCTGGCTTTCAATATTTACAAGACAGAACACCAGGTACTGCAGGGCATACTAACCTTGATTATCTTGAAGGCATACAGCCAGAAGACTTAATGAAAAATGCTACTATTATGGCATCTTATATTTATCATGCGGCCATGGCAACGGAGAAGGTTCCTAGAAAGTCAATGCAGGTAAAATAAATTCTTTTAGGACTGTCGTTTTTCACTAAGTTCAAAACGACTGCCTAAAAGTTGGTCTTACCCAAACCCTTTCAACAATATCGCAAAGCGATATTGTTGGGGTTTTTAACGCTCAAGCTTTTACGAGCAAGCTCGCAACGCTTTCGCATTAAAAAACCCTGTCCCGAAAATCGTGACAGGGTTTGTGCCCAGAACAGGAATCGAACCTGCACATCCTTGCGAACGCTAGATTTTGAGTCTAGTGCGTCTACCAATTCCGCCATCTGGGCAGGGCTGCAATATTACGCTATTAACGAAAATCTGCCAAAATACGATCTAGGTATTTTTTCTTGTAGTAATACTCCTTTATTTGCAGCATTCCTTCTTGGGAAATAGTATCGACCGAACTAGTTTCCATATACGCTTGAATAGGGCTGAAAATTTCATTTTCTATATTTTTTACTTTTGAAAGTACATCTTGTTTTGCTGCTTCATCATCGGCGTCCATCCATGCTTCATTGAGTTCCATCATTTCCATTAAGAAGTCTGGGCTTAATGCATATTTTTCCTCCTTTTCTAAAAAACCTTTTATTTCTAATACATAGGGTAGAATTGCTGCTGGGTTTTGTAATAAAGTGAATGCTTTATTGGCAATGGCCGATTTTTCTAAGGCTTCTTCTTGTTCAAACTCATTGGCCTGGGTAAACTTATCGGGATGTGATGCACGCTGAATTTCCATAAAAGCAGCACGCAGTTGCTTTGTATCTACTTGAAAACCAATAGGCAAACCGAACAATTCAAAATAGTTCATTTTAATATTTTGTATATTGTGTAAAATTACCAAAATGCCGGTTATTGGGCTTATTAAAGAAGGAAAAGTTCCTAGTGACAATCGGGTAGCGCTTACGCCGAAGCAATGTAGGTATTTGTTAGATCAATTCCCTAGCTGGGATATTATTGTTGAATCTTCCCCCAATAGATGTTATAAGGACAGAGAATACCAAAAAGAAGGTATTAAAGTAGTGGAGGATATAAGTACTGCAGATATTTTATTTGGCATTAAAGAAGTACCTAAAGACCAACTAATAGCGAATAAAAAATATTTATTCTTCTCTCATACCAAAAAAGCTCAAACTTATAATAAAGCATTGTTTCATGTAATGATGGATAAAAACATAACACTTATTGACTATGAATGCTTAGAACATGAAGACGGACAAAGACTTATTGGCTTTGGATTTTTTGCAGGTATTGTAGGGGCGCATAATGGAATAATGGCCTATGGCAATAGAACCAAAGAATTTAAATTGGGTAGAGTGAAGGAAGTGAAAGATTATATGGAATTAGTGCATACTTATTTTGGTTTAAAACTTCCCAATATTAAAATTGCCATTACTGGTTCTGGTAGAGTAGCCCATGGTATTTTAGAAATTATGAATTTAATGGACGTTCAACAAGTGGAGCCCGATGAATATACCAGCAGAG
>CAIJZF010000150.1 GCA_903825095.1 uncultured Bacteroidota bacterium
CCCGTTTCTTCACTTAATATAAAATGAGAGGGAAAAGCCTCTTGAATCACTTTGAAAATGGCTTTTTCTGCTGCATGATCGGCCTCTGTGACTAGGTCGTTCAGAGAACCCTTGCTAGCAATTGTAAAAGATCCGTTAAAAAAATGCTTCAGCTCTTTGCCACCGGCCTCCACGGCCTTTAAAAGTGTATTTTTAATCATATGGCAAAAGTAGGTTCGTTTGCTCGAATAACATTCCTATTTTTGCAGATAATCTTTAAAAAATAAACCCCGATTCTGTAGATGCCAATTTTTGAGATTAACTTACCAAAAAGCATTCAAAAAGCTTTGGGCATTCCCCCAAGAAGCCCCAAAAGAGCACAGCTACGCGTGCTCAAGAAATTACTACGCCGAGCAAGGTATACAGCTTTTGGCCAGCAGTTTCATTTTGATAAAATTTTATTAAGCAAAAGGCCAGATAAGGTATTTCAGCAGTCGGTACCCAGCTATAATTATAATAAAATTTATAAGGACTGGTGGCACCGAACCTTAAAGGGTGAGTCAGATATTTGTTGGCCAGGTAAAATAAAATATTTTGCCTTGAGTAGCGGTACCAGTGAGTCTGCAAGTAAATACATTCCCATTACCAACGATTTATTAAGGGGTAATAAAATTATTATGATTAAGCAGCTCATTAGTTTGTTTAAGTATAGTGATGTAAGTTTTGGATCCATTGGCAAAGGTTGGCTTGCTTTGGGTGGAAGTACCGACTTGCAAAAAGAAGCTGGGTATTATGCAGGTGATTTAAGTGGTATTACTGCGAAAAAAAATCCTTTTTGGTTTCAACCTTTTTATAAACCTGGTAAAAAAATTGCTAAAGAAAGGGATTGGAATAAGAAATTAAAAGAAATTGTAGAAAAAGCGCCCGACTGGGATATTGGATTTATTGTAGGCGTGCCGGCTTGGATACAGATGTGTATTGAAATGGTCATTGAAAAATATAAGCTGAATAATATTCACGAGATATGGCCCAATCTTGGTTTTTTTGCACATGGTGGAGTAAGCTTTGAACCTTATAAGCATGGTTTTGAAAAATTATTAGGAAAACCAATCACTTATGTTGAAACCTATTTAGCAAGTGAGGGCTTCTTGGCTTGGCAGGATAAGCAAAATGGAGTGGGCATGCGCTTATCTTTTAACCAGCATATCTTTTTTGAATTTGTACCCTTTGATGATAACAACTTTGACGAAAATGGAGAGATGGTAGAAAACCCTCAAGCTTTATTAATTCATGAAGTGGAAGAAAATAAAGATTATGCCATTTTAATAAGCACTGCTGCCGGTGCATGGCGTTATTTAATTGGAGATACCATTCGTTTTATTGATAAAGTCAATGCTGAAATAATAATTACAGGAAGAACTAAGCATTTTTTAAGTTTAGTGGGTGAACACCTTAGTGTAGATAATATGAATAAGGCTATTCAACTAGTAAGTGAAGAAATGAATATCTCTATTCCGGAGTTTGGTGTAACGGGTGTTCCTTTTGAAAATTTATTTGCACATCATTGGTATGTTGCCTGCGACGACGCTGTTGACAGTGA
>CAIJZF010000151.1 GCA_903825095.1 uncultured Bacteroidota bacterium
AAAAAATTTATAATATAATAAATAAAGGTCATATATGTCCTTGATAATTATTAAATAATTTGAGAGTTTTGTTATAATGGTAGATTATAAGAAAACATATAAGAATAATCCTGAGGAAATTTTAAAAATTGGACTTAGAATAAGAAATCGTCGAATTAAATTAAAATGGACTATGATGGAACTTGCATATGAGTCTGGCATTGATTATAGACAAATAGGGAGAATTGAACGTGGTGAAACCAATTTCACTATTAAAACCTTAATTAGAATATCCACAGCTTTAAACTTTGGCTTAAAAGATTTAATAAAATAAGCTTCCTAAGAATTCTAGAGTGCAGTCTTACAAAATAAGTAGTTAATTATTATATAAGGTAAATACCCTAAATTTATATAATAATAATTTATAATACTACAAATGAAAAATTTAATGGTAACTAGTCTACTCCTATTAGTTGCCTGCTCCCCTTATAAGAAGATAGTCATTCCTATGAGTAAGATTCAAACCGACAACTGGATGGACAAGCCCGAGGCCTTAGTAATATCGAAATTAGGTCCCTATAAGTCTAAAACCTTGAATGAAACGGGCTATGTCTTATTATTCGACTATAGCTCTTATAATCATACCCCACAAAAAGTACAGGCTCCTACAAATAATTATCAGCCCAATGTGAGTGCCAGTAATAATAGACAAATTATTCAGCCCACTACTTATGTAACCACTTCGGCTAAACCTGGGCTAGATGTGAACAAATATGAAATCATTAAGGAAAAAGCCTTAAAATTTTATTTTGATAAAAATAAAAATGTGATTTACGTGGATGCCATTGGCTACCCCGACTCAGTGAGATACGAGCTTCGTAATAAATAATTTGATACAAATAAAAGAGACCCTTATTGCTAAGGGCCTCTTTTTGTATTTTGAACTAAACTTTAGAAACTAATTTTGTAAACCTTTAGTATCATATATAACCTGCTCATGAATAATTTTACCATCTTTAATTGCAAACATGACAAAAGTAAGAGATTTTCTTACTTCACCAGTTTTTGAAGTGTTTTTGAAATTAACCCAAGCATGACCCCATTTAATGCCTTTGTATTGTTCACCTGTTGTTGGAACTGTCACCACCTCTAAATTAGGTGTACCAGCATCTACAACAACTCCTGTACTTTCTCTTTGTTTTTTAAACAATTCAATTCTGTCAGACATTTTCATAGAAACAGTGTCATTATTATGAGAAGAAGTAGCTGTATCGCTAAAGCAAGATGCAGCTGTAGCCCAATCACCACTAGCATAGGACGTAATGGCTTTTTTCATTAAGTCCACGTCTGGACCTTCTTTAACACAACTTGATGCTGTAGCATCTGTTTCAGTTGATGCAGTTTTTTCAGCTGGTGTAGAACAAGCAAATAATGTAGTAGCAAATAAAGCTACTAGGATTGTTTTTTTCATTGTTTTTTGTTTTTTAAATTTTTAAATAATTATTTCTTTGGTACCATTGCATCGGCAACTATACCTGTTGCGTCAAAAAATTCATTGGCATCAACAATTTTATGGTCTGCATTTAATTTATATACTCCATAAAATTTGTTATTATATTTTTTACCGTTAATCTTAGATTCAGATGTCCACATTACATAAGATCTAACAGCACCATCTGGCTTATAAGTAACAGAATCTAACCCAGGATAACTTCCGACAATATTTGCAGTTACATCCTTTAAGATAGTATGAAAACCTGCAAGTCTTTCTATCCATTCTTTTTTTCCTATGGCTACCGAATCGTTAAAACCAGGACCATAAAATTTTGCAGTATCAGAAACGTAAGTGGCAAACTCTACTAAGTCATTTTTAGCAAATGCTTTGAAACCCGCTTCTACTACTTTTGTATTTTCTTTAAACGTTGCCATAGCAGCATCATCAGAACTTGTTGTAGCTTGTGGTGTAGTACAAGCAAATAATGCAATGGTAGTTGCCATTACTAGAATTGTTTTTTTCATTGTTTTGATTTTTTATTTTTTGATTTGAATAAACTATTTTTCAATATTCATCACATTTACATGTAAGACTATTTTAGTGATATCTCTATAAGTAACTAAATTGTTTAAATTAGCAGTTTCCTCTGCTGTCATTTTATTTTTAGTCATATCCACCTTTTTATTCATCTGCTCCATATTTGAAAATAAGTGAGTAATCACATGACTGAAACGAGACTCTGTACCTTGGCCACCCATACTATGCATAAAATTAAATGCCATTTTATTGCCACTATCTATTAAACCATTATGCCATTTATTACTAAATGCAATTTCCGCATCTGCGTATTTACCATTTTTAGATTTAATAAAATTCATACTCATTAAACTTTGTCCTGGTGTTACCACATAATTTTTAGGACCTAAGGGTAAGTCAAGGCTCATAATAGCATCTCTAACCATGGTTCTTGTTTTTAAAGTAGTGCTAGCCATCACTTCATAATCTTCAGGATATTTTTTCTTAAAATCATCTACAGAAATAGATTTACCTAAACCAAGTGCATCTTGATAATTGCTGTAGACTGTAGTCACCACATAGTCATAATCTACATCATTGCCTGGAAGCACTTTCCATACCCTATGCATTGTTATAATACCTGCATTGATTGACTCCTTGTGATAATTAACCCAAGATTTTTCTAACTTTTCATAATCTTGACCAGGCATCACTTTCATAAATTCAAACTTTACATAATAGCTTTGTGCACTTGCTGTAAATAAGCATAGTAAAAGGGTTACTGAAAGAATAATTTTTTTCATTGTTTTTAACTTTTTAGAGCATTAAATTAGTTATTTAGTATCAAAAAGAAAGCTTTTTTGCATTATTTTTTGATAAATAATCAAAAAAAAGGCCCCTATGTAAAGGGGCCTTTTTTGTAAATCTCTAAATTTTACCTATTATTTTGTTTCTTTATAAGAATCTGCTAACTGACTACCATTATAATAGGCGCTTTCAGTTTGAATTTGACCTTGGTCATTAAATGTATGTGAAAAGACTAAAGCAAGTTTAAACTTCTTATTGGTCTTCTTATTTCTTAAACGCATTGACCACCAAGAATCTACCACCGAGCTTGGACCATCATGATCCAACATATCAGGATACCCTACTTCGTCAATACCTATGATTTCAATGTTTTCAAAAAATGGTGTTAAGTCTTTTTTTCTTTCCTCAATACCTCTTGATACTCCATATGCATAATTAAGATCATTAAATCTTGCATTGGGAGCAAAGTCTGTAAACATACCATCCATATTAGCTAATGAGAAATTAGCAACCAATTTTCTCACTTTTACAATATTCGGATGATTCTTATATAATATACCATTGGTTAATGTTTGCTCAGATTCTGTATTTTTAACCAACATTGCCGTATTCATATAAAAGTTCATGCTTTTAATCTTAGTGCCATCCGCATTGAATATGAAAGTACAATCATAAGGAGATTCTATTTTAAATCCTGATTTTTTATTGATAGCAAAGAACATGTTATAGGTATACACCCAAATACCGTCTTTCTTATACTCTAAAGCATCTGGATAAGAAGCTCCTCTTTTAGTTATAGAGAAATTTGTATAGTTGTTTGCATAATTTTGAGCATTGCGAATACAAGTTGCTAAATCTTGGCCTTTGTATTCCCAGCTAGTGTTCAATGAATTATATGCTCTGAAATCGTCGGTAGTTAAGCTAGTCATAGTAGCTGCATCGCCCTTTACAAAGGCTTGCATGAATTTCTCTACCACATCAATAGAAGGATGCTTGTCATAGATAACTCCATTAGCATTTTTTTGCGCATTCACCCCTATTATCATACATAATAACAAGAGTGTTGAAAGTAATTTTTTCATCTGGTTTTTAATTTTAATGAATGTTAAAAATATGTAATTACTTTCAAAAAAAAAGTGAAATAATTATTAATTTTTACTAAAAAGAAAACCCTTGCAAATACAAGATTTACAAGGGTTTATAAAAAGAAGGTCTGGTCTTATATTATTTAGCCGCTATTTTGAATGTTTTGGTAGACGTATTAGTGCTTTTAGACTTAGAAGTAACTACCACCGTTGCAGTTGATAAAACCCCTGGTGATAAACTAGAAATAGTAATAGCATTAGAAGCAGCCGTGGTGCTTGTTATATTATTATTAAATACAGCTGTATTATCTGCATCCTTGGTTACTTTAACATCTATGGTTACACCATCCTTTGGTAAGGTAGAGGTAATATTCACATTGATAGCCTGTGAACCCCCTATGGCTCCATATATTTTTGTATAATCAATCTCAGTGCTTGCAATTTCCACTTTAAAGGCTAAGTCTGTTTCAGGTACCACCACAACAGGAGGTGGTGTTGGTGTAGGAGAGTCTCCCCCTTTGCTACATGCCATAAACATGAAAGGAATGGCTACTAGTAAAATTTTATAATTTTTCATATGCAAACAAATTTTAATCAATCTTATTAAGAATAAAGGTAATATTTTACTAAATTAGTACAAAATGAATTCATGGTGAATTTAAATTGGTTTACTTAGCTTTATAACTCACTTATCCATATAACATGCTTACAATTAATATCCTTCATTTTACCCTGGATAACCCCATTTTAGAAATTATTCTACGCACCTTGGCAGTATATATATTTATGATTCTTGCCATTCGCCTATTTGGTAAAAAAGAATTGGCTCAGTTATCAGTTATTGACTTGGTTTTCATACTCTTAATTAGCAATTCGGTTCAAAATGCAATGGTAGGGCCAGACAGTACCCTTACTGGAGGATTGATAGCTGCAGGCTCCCTATTTTTAGCCAACTATACCCTTAAGCGCCTTTTTTATAGAAGTAAATTCTTTAGTAAAATGGTACAAGGAGAATCGCTACTCTTAATATATGAGGGGGTGGCCAATTTGGAAAATTGCGAAAAAGCGGAAATTACCATGGAGGAATTAGAAGCTGCCGTTAGAGAACATGGGGCTAGAGATATTCAAAAAGTAGACCTAGCCATTCTAGAAGTAGATGGCAATATAAGTGTGATAAGTAGCGAATTTCAATCTAGGTCCAAAGTGGCACACCCTAGAAAGCATAAGTTTAAGGGACGTCTGAACCAAAACTAGATACTTTTGCCATTCATGTAATTATCTTACACACATTCTTTCATCACGCTCAATTTATCAGAGATTTAGGGATAACTTGTAAAGGAAATTCAAAACTGGAATTTCTATAAGTTTTATCAAGATGTTTAAGAAGTTTTTATTTATTATCGTTTTCATTGCATCACTCAGTCCTTTGAATGCAGTACAAGCACAACTTTTAGCAAAAGACAGTCTTATCTATACTGAGGCGGTTAAAAATGTAGTAGCCTCCTACCATAAAAACATTGGTGACCAAACAGGCAAATACAATGGAAGTCAAAATGCAGGTTATACCGTTTCTTTTTATGAAGGGCACCCCTATTTTTTTAAACATGAATTAAGCAAGGGCAGCATCACTTACGATAATGTCGTTTTCGATAATGTTGCGTTATTATACGATGAAGCCAAGGACTGGGTTATTTTACAAGACAGTACACACCGTATTCAATTAGTAAGTCAGAGACTGCAAGGCTTTACCCTATTTGACCAGCCCTTTATACGTTTAGAAAAAAATGCCAATACGCCCATTGTATCCACTGGCTTTTATCAAGTATTGTATGATGGAAAAATTAAACTGTATAAGAAAGAAGTTAAAATAATAACAGAGAAATTTACCAACACCCCTGAATTAAAGGTTTTATTTGAAAAGATTAATTACTACTATATCAAAAAAGCAGATCGTTTTTACCCTATTGAAAAAAAGAAAGATTTCTTAAAAATTTTAAATGACAAGGGCAAAGATTTAAATGATTTTATAAGTGACTCAAAATTAAATTTTAGAAAAGATAAAGACAATACCCTAACTAAGCTTCTTACTTACTACGATCAATTAACCTCCCCTGAAATTAAATAATAGATTGCCTACCTTTTTAAAATATATTACTGTTATTATGGCCTTAGCTTTTGCCAGCACTAGCTATGCGCAGTCTGATACCAGCAGTAAAATAAGCCTAGAGGTAAATAACGCAAGCCTATACAGTGTAGTTGAAAAAATAGAATCACAAACTTATTTTCATTTTTATTACGATAGCATTAGCCTAGGTAATTTTACCATTAGCTATACAACTGCTTCTAAAAAAATATCCACTGCCCTAGCAGAAATATTTACGCCCTTGGGCATTCAATTTTATTTCGACAATCAAAACAATATTTTTTTAACAAAGTCGAAACTACTGAGCTTAGCCATCAATAATTATTTTTTTACTGGCATAAAGCAACCTTCTTTAAACACCAGCAAAGACCTTGCTTTTGACACAGAAGAAATTGGCCCAATTCAAGAAGCCTTAGTAGATAAAAAAATATACGAAGTGGGTGATAAAGCGCTGAGCGGCACTCAAAATATTATTGCACTAGCAGGCTACATTAAAGACAATAAAACAGGTGAGCCAGTGGGAGGCGCTTCTGTATATATTGACAAACCAAGAATTGGTGTTACTACCGACCAATATGGGTTTTACAGTATTTCTCTTCCCAAGGGACGTCATATTCTAAATGTTCAAAGTATTGGCATGCGCGATGTAAAAAGACAAATTGTTTTATATAGCGATGGCAATATGGATATGGACTTACAAGGTAGTATCATGTCACTTAAAAGAGTGGTTATCTCTTCTCAAAAAATGAGCAATGTAAGAGGTACACAAATGGGTGTTCAAAAACTAGATATTAAAACAGTGAAGCAAGTGCCGGTTGTTTTTGGAGAAGCCGATATATTAAGAGTAGTCACTACCCTTCCTGGCGTTAAAACGGTGGGCGAAGCAAGTACTGGTTTAAATGTAAGAGGTGGTTCTTCCGATCAAAATTTAATTTTATTCAACGACGCCACTATTTATAATCCTGCGCATTTCTTTGGTATGTTCTCCGCATTCAACCCTGAATTAATAAACTCTGTTGAACTCTATAAAGCAAGTATTCCTGCTAATTACGGCGGTAGACTCTCTTCAGTATTAGATATTACTAGCAGAGAAGGTAATAAAAAGGAATTTACAGGATCGGCGGGTATTGGTTTATTAACCAGCAGAGTGAATATTGAAGGCCCTTTAGTAAAAGATAAATCGTCCTTTATATTAGGTGGAAGAACTACCTATTCTAATTGGTTGTTTAATTATTTACCTGAAGATTACAAAAATAGCAGAGCCGATTTTTACGACCTTAACCTAATTGTGAATCATCAAATAGATAAGAAAAATACACTTTATTTCACTGGTTATATTAGCAATGATAAGTTCAATTTAAATAGCGACACCGCTTATGGCTATGGCAATAAAAACCTATCTGTAAAATGGAAACATATTTACACCACTAAATTAAACAGCTTAATTACAGTGGGTAATGACAATTACAATTATGCTATCAATAGCCAAAAACTTCCACTAACTGCTTATCAACTAAGTTTCAGTATTAACCAATCTTATTTCAAGGCACACTTTAATTATAATATAAATAGTAAGCATAGTATCGACTATGGTGTCAATTCAATTTATTATTCTTTAAACCCAGGTAATTACGTTCCACTGGGTGAAAAGTCGCTCATCAAACCAGACATCATCCCTACAGAACAAGCTTTAGAAAGCGCCTTCTATGCTAGCGAACACTATACTATTACCAGTGCGCTTAAATTAGATGCAGGTATTCGTTTTTCTGTATTTAATGTATTAGGTGCTCAGTCCATTAATGAATACCCAGCAGGCATTCCAAGAACAGAAGAAAATATTTTAAGAACAGTGAACTATACAAGTGGTGATGTGATTAAAACTTATGGAGGCCCCGAGTATCGACTAGCTTTAAGATATGTAATTGATGAAACTTTTTCTTTAAAAGCCTCTTACAATACACAACGCCAATATATTCACTCTTTATCCAATACTACGGCCATGGCCCCTACCGATGTTTGGAAACTAAGTGACCCGAATATTAAACCTCAAATGGGAGATCAAATTTCTTTCGGTTTGTATAAGAATTTAAAATCGAACACTATTGAAACTTCTTTAGAAGTATATTATAAAAACATTGAAAACTATTTAGATTATAAGAGTGGCGCCAAATTGGTTATGAACCATCATATAGAAACCGATGTGATTGGCACTAAAGGAAAAGCCTACGGTGTAGAATTATTAGTGAAAAAACTTTCAGGCAAATTAAATGGATGGATTAGTTATACCTGGTCTCGTATTTTACTGCGTATGAACGACCCAACTGCAGGTGAAATAATTAATAAAGGTGAATTCTATCCAGGTAATTATGATAAGCCAAATGATGTGACAGTAATTGCCAATTACCGTTTTAGTCACCGCTTTAGCGTTTCTATGAATGGCAATTATAGTACCGGCCGCCCTATAACCCTTCCTATTGGTTTATTTAGTTATGGTGGTTCCATGCGTACTTTATATGCCGACAGAAATGCATATCGCATTCCCGATTATTTCAGAACCGATTTCTCTATGAACATTGAAGGCAACCATAAAGTGAATCAGGTATTCCATAATTCATGGTCTATTGGAGTGTATAACTTAACAGGTCGTAAAAATCCTTATTCCATTTATTATGTTTCTGAAAATGGAATGGTGAATGGATACAAACTTTCCATCTTTGGTAATGCCATTCCTTATATTAATTTAAATATTAAGTTTAAATAAGCAACTATGAAAAAGAGAATTATTTATAGCTTATTCATTCTTGGTCTTTGGGCATGCAAGGAAAAATATATTTCCCCTGTCATCTCTCCAAGTACTGGCTATTTAGTAGTAGAAGGTATTATTAATAGCGGTATAGGAGAAACCAATATTATACTTAGTAGAACGGCCGCCTTGTCATCTAATACCGTTAAATACGAAGGAGGTGCTAAAGTAAATGTAGAAGGAGATGACAATAGCCTTTATCCTTTAACAGAAATCTCAAAAGGACATTATAGTGTTTCAAAATTAAATTTAAACGCCAATAAAAAATACAGAATAAATATTGCCACTTTAGATGGTAAAAAATATTTATCCGATTTTGCTGCAGTAAAAATTAACCCTGCTATTGATAGTATTAATTATAAAACTGAATCACAAGGGTTGCAATTTTATGTAGACACCCACGACCCTTCTAATAATACAAAGTATTACCAATGGGATTATACCGAAACCTGGGAGTTTCATTCCACTTATCAAACCTATCTAAAATATAAAATTATTAATAGTTCCAAAGGACAACAATACAGTGTGGTGTTTTCCGATTCTACCAGATTTGCTTGGGATATGGGTCAATACATTTGCTGGAAAACAGAAAATTCAAGTTCAATTTTAACTGGGTCTACAGCCAATATGAGTAGTGATGTAGTACACTTACCTATTCATTCTATTCCCCCTGCTTCTTGGAAACTAGGCGTATTATATAGTATTAATGTAAGACAATACAGTTTAAGCAAGGGCCGCTATGAATTTTTACAAAGAATGAAAAAAAATACAGAAGGCACAGGTTCTATTTTTGACGCGCAACCTTCTGAACTTACGGGAAATATTCATTGCACTACTAATAACGACCCAGTCATTGGCTATATTGACGTTTGCCCTGTGCAAGAAAAAAGAATTTTTGTAAATCCTTATCAAGTGCCTGATTGGGCTTATTGGTTATACAAACCTGATTGTCCAGAAATTGCAGTTACTAATAATAGTGATAGTATTCAAATTAAAGCAATTATGCTACTACCTACTAATTATAAAGACATTAATGCAATGACGGGTGCTATTATTAGTTTTTATGCAGCCCCTCCAGAATGTGTCGACTGCAGATTACGCGGCACTAATATAAAACCCTCTTTTTGGAAATAAACCAACTACACTATGAAGCACTACATATATAATAGCATGGTTGGTTTAGTATTGGCAACTTTATTGCTAGTAAGCTTGCAAGTAGCAGGGCAAAATAAAGAGCTTATTAGCTTACAGAATGCTGTTGAGAATTTTACCCAAAATAATTTACAAGAAAAGCTTTACATACATACCGACAAAAATTTCTACCTAGCGAATGAAATTTGTTGGTTTAAGATATATAATGTGGATGCTATTTTAAATAGGCCTTTAACCATAAGTAAGGTTGCTTATCTAGAATTAATAGACAATAATAATAAAGCTGTTTGGCAAGAAAAAATTGAATTAAATGAAGCAACCGGTAATGGTTCTATACTTATACCAAGTGCCATTGCCACTGGCAATTATACATTAAGGGCCTATACCAATTGGATGAAAAATTTCAATGAAGGTTTTTTCTTCGAAAAGAAAATTTCTATTCTTAACCCCTCATTAACACAAGAAAATAATTATATCCCTAATAAAGAAAATTACTCCATTCAAATTTTCCCAGAAGGGGGTAATTTAGTGGTGGGCCAAGCAGCTAGAGTGGCTTTTAAAATTGCCAATCAATTGGGGAAAGGTGTTCAAGCAAAGGGCTATTTATTAAATGAAAAAGGTGATACCATTACAAAGTGCAATACTTCTTCATTAGGCATAGGTAGTATGGGCATGGGTAGTTTCAATTTTACGCCTCAGGCAAATCATAGTTATAGTTTATTGCTCATTACAGATGGCGATAAAACAATTAGTCAACCATTGCCTAAAACATTTGATAAAGGCTATACACTTAGCCTTGGAAATAGTGCAGCAAATACATCAAACAAAATAAATGTGAAAATTGCTGGCATAGAACTTGAAAATACAAATGTTTATTTAATAGTTCATTCAAGAGGCCTTGTTTCTCATACTATTACAGGTCAAATTATCAATGGTAACTGCTCTTTAGAAATTGATAAAAATAAATTAAACGAAGGCATTAATATAATTACTTTATTTAATCAAGCACAAGAGCCTGTTTGCGAGAGATTATATTTTAATTATCCAAAAAATATTCTTGAAGCAAGTCTTGATTTAGAAAGCCCTTTATTAGAAAAAAGAAGAAAAGTAAATCTTCAAATTGCTACCAAGCAAACCAATAATGGTTTTGCTGCAGCAAATTTATCAATGGCTGTTTATAAGATTGATTCTATTCAAACCCTAGATGAAAATAATATTCAAAATTATATTTGGCTAAGCTCTGACCTAGTAGGCCGTATTGAAAACCCTGCCTCCTATTTTCAAAATAATGATAGCAATACCTTGCTTGCCATAGATGAATTGATGCTTGTGAATGGATGGCGCCGATTTAAATGGGAAACTGTTTTAGCAGGTACGCGTCCAAGTTTTAAATACTTACCAGAACTAGCTGGCAGTATTATTACCGGTAAAATGGTACAAAAAGGAACAACCAATCTAGTTAAAGATATTACAGGCTTTATTTCCATGCCTAGCAAGAACACTTTATTTAAAGCAGGCATTAGCGATGAGAGTGGTAATATTAAATTTGAGTTTCCTCATTTATACAATGATGGTCAAGTTATTCTAGAAGCCGATAGCAGCAAATACAACGCACATAAAATTGAAATAGACAACCCTTTTTACCAAAGTAAAAATAATAGTCAAATTATTGAGCCCTTACTACTAACTAAATTGAATAAAGAAATGGTTCAGCAATTAAATAGTAATATTGAAATTCAAAATCATTTTAAGGCAGATAATTTTAATCAGTTTATATCCCCTACCATTGATAGCAATGCTTTTTATTATAAACCAGACTATACTTACTATTTAGACTTATATGCGCGATTTACAACAATGGAGGAAGTCATTAGAGAATATGTGACACCACTTACCTTAACTAAAAATGAGGGCCGGTTTCAATTAGCCGTTTATGACGATCAGAATAAACGTTTCTTTGATAAAGCACCCCTTGTTTTATTAGACGGTGTGCCCATTTTAAATATGGATAAGTTTATTGAATATGATCCTTTAAAAATTAGAAAATTAGAAGTGGTAAGTAGAACTTATTTTTCAGGCAATATGGCCTTTAATGGTATTGCTAATTTTATTACTTACAATGGAAAAATGGAAGGCTATGAATTAGACCCGAGAGCCACCCTAATTGACTATAAAGGCCTGCAAATGCAAAGAGAGTTTATTGCGCCAGTATATGAAAACCAAAATCAGATTGACAGCCGCAGCCCCGATTTTAGACATCTATTAAACTGGTCACCCAATATAAATACCACTACTAAGGGCAAAATTAATACTGCCTTTTATACTTCTGATGTACCAGGGAAATATGCCATTGTAGTGCAAGGTATTTCCAAACAGGGCCAACCTATTTACAAAGAGGTTACATTTATTGTAAAATAAGTCTCCCACTAGTCTCATTTATAGTCATTTACCACTAATCCATCTTTATTTTGCCATAAGCGAAAAAAGTAGGAATTTAACTGCCACAAACGAACCATTCACAACGCTAATAAACATGAAAAAAACAATCCATTTTACAATGAAGTCTCTAGCATTATTTTGCTTTTTATTATTCACTCTTGCATCTTGTAGTAGTAAAAGAAGTAGCAAGCCCACTATTTTAGTATTTTATAAAACAGGAGGTTACTACCATGAGTCTATTCCCACAGGTGTTAAAGCCATTCAGGAATTGGGTGCAAAAAATGGTTTTGATGTAGATACCACTACCAATGCTGGTAAGTTTACAGAAGATAGTTTGAAAAAATATGCTGCCTTGGTTTTCTTAAGCAGTACAGGTGAAATATTAAGCGGCAATCAAGAAATTGCAGTAGAAAGATATATGCAAGCAGGTGGAGGTTTTGTAGGCATACATGCTGCTGCAGATGCTGAATATGATTGGAACTGGTATGTGAAAATGATTGGCGCTTCTTTTAAAAGCCACCCAGAACAACAAGAAGCTACATTAGTTATAAACGATAAAAATCATCCTTCTACCGATAGCCTACCAGCTACTTGGACTAGAAAAGATGAGTGGTATAATTTTAAAAATTTAAATAGCGATGTTAAAGTACTTATTAGCATTGATGAAAAATCATATAAAGGTGGAGAGAATGGAGACAAACATCCTATGGCTTGGTACCATAATTTTGATGGTGGTAGAGTATTTTATACAGAACTAGGTCATACCAATGAGTCTTATTCAGACCCTATGTTTTTGAAACATATTTTAGGCGGTATACAATATGCTATTGGAGACAACAAAGCAGACTATAGTAAGGCACATAGTATATTTGCACCTGATGAAAGCCATTTCACCAAAACCGATTTAGTCACTGGCACTTTCTTCGAGCCCACAGAACTTTCAGTACTTCCTAATTTAGATGTATTAGTGGTTCAACGTCGTGGTGAAATAATGTTATATAATAATACTTCTAAAAAAATTAAGCAAGCAGGTTTTTTAAATGTGTATTGGAAAACCAATGCCCCTGGTGTGAATTCAGAAGAAGGTTTATTGGGCGTAAAAGCCGATCCCGATTTTGCAAAAAATCATTTTGTGTATATGTTTTATAGTGCGCCCGATTCTTCTGTGAATAGACTTTCTCGTTTTACTTTAGAAAATGACACTATTTTAAATAGCTCTGAAAAAGTAATTTTAGAATTTTATGAGCAACGTGATATTTGTTGTCATACAGGTGGTTCAATTGCCTTTGGCCCAAATAAAACTTTATTTGTTTCAACGGGTGACAACACTACCCCATTCGATGAGCCTAAACAAAAATATGCAAGTCATGGTTATGCACCTTTGGATGATCGCCCTGGTCATCTTCAATATGATGAGCGTCGCGGTACAGCGAATACCAACGATTTAAGAGGAAAAATTTTACGTATTAGGGTAAAAGAAGATGGTACCTATGAAATACCTGAAGGAAATTTATTCCCTAAAGGCACAGACAAAGCAAGGCCAGAAATTTATGTAATGGGAAATCGTAATCCTTACCGTATTTCTGTAGATCCTAAAAATGGTAATTTATATTGGGGTGAAGTAGGCCCAGATGCGAATATAGATAGTTTAGAGACAAGAGGTCCTCAGGGTTATGATGAAGTAAACCAAGCACGTAAGGCTGGATTCTTTGGATGGCCTTTCTTTATTGGTAATAATTATCCATACCATATTTATGATTATGCAACAGGTAAATCGGGCCCAGCCTTTGATCCTGCAAAACCTATTAATAATTCAAGAAACAATACAGGCTTAACTGAATTACCTCCAGCACAACCTGCCTTTATTTGGTATCCCTATGGTATTTCAACCACAGACTTCCCTTCTTTAGGCGCAGGTGGAAGAACAGCCATGGCAGGTCCAGTTTATTATAGCGACTTATATCCAAAAGAAACAAGATACCCTTCTTATTATGATGGTAAATTCTTTTTCAATGAATGGATGCGTGGTTATATTAAAGCTGTAACGATGAAGCCCAATGGAGACTATGATAGAATGGAACCTTTTATGCCGAATACAAAGTTCCATGCTGCGATTGATATTGAAGTAGGTCCTGATGGTCGTTTCTATGTATTAGAATACGGTTCAGGCTGGTTCAGTAAAAATGCAGATGCTGGTTTATCAAGAATTGATTATAAATGATTTCGTAATTAGTATATAATAGAACTTACACTTAAATCTTTTAACATGAACAAGCGTCAATTTATCAAAGACATCGTTTTAACAAGTATTGCTACCCCATTGGGTATTGCGAGTATGGCAAAAAGTTTTGAACAAAAAGCGCATTTGCCTGCAGCAGTATTAGCGAAAGACGAAGATTTTTGGACAGGCATTCGTAATCAATATTTATTAAAACCAGATTATATCAATTTAGAGAATGGTTATTACAACTTTCTACCCCAACCTATTCTAAATAAATTCATAGAGCATATTAAAGAAGTGAATTATCAAGGTTCTTATTACATGAGAACAGTTCAGTTTGAGAATAAAAAAAATATAGCTGCAAGACTTGCAGGTATTGCAGGCTGCTTGCCAGAAGAATTAGTTATTACAAGAAACACTACTGAATCATTGGACTTAGTCATTGGTGGTTTTGATTGGAAAGCCGGCGATGAAGCCATTATGGCGGTGCAAGATTATGGTGCTATGCTGGATATGTTTGATCAAATTCAAAACAGATATGGTGTTGTCAATAAAAAATTATCGGTGCCGAATCATCCAAAAGACGATGATGAAATTGTGAATTTATATGCAAGCGCTATTACTTCTAAAACAAAGGTCATCTTTGTTAGTCATATGATTAATATTACCGGACAGGTTCTACCTATTCGTAAAATTTGCGATATGGCCCATGCCAAGGGGGTTCAAGTAATTGTAGATGGCGCCCATGCATTTGCACATGTTAAATTTCGTATTGATGAATTAGACTGCGATTATTATGCAGCTGCACTTCATAAATGGCTAAGCACACCTCTAGGTGCAGGTTTATTATACGTTAAAAAAAATAATGTCAAAAACTTATGGCCCCTACTTGCCGATGGAGAAAAAGATATTAATAAGATAAATAGATTAAACCATATTGGTACCCACCCTGTACATACCGACCTTACCATTAATGATTGCATGGACTATTATGAAATGATTGGCGCTGAACGCAAGCAAGCCAGAATGTACT
>CAIJZF010000152.1 GCA_903825095.1 uncultured Bacteroidota bacterium
ATTCGGATGCTTACGCACTGCATCAGGATCGACACCGAAGCCATGGTTCTGTGTGGTTATTTCACATAAGCCTGTAATTACATTTTTAACCGGATGGTTTAATCCACGGTG
The DNA here is from genome assembly GCA_903825095.1 of uncultured Bacteroidota bacterium. The sequence goes on from CAIJZF010000152.1 coordinate 112, forward strand.
ACCATGGTGCATTTTAAAAGTAGGAATATCATTAGCTAAAGCAAGTAATTGATGTCCTAAACAAATTCCAAATACCGGCTTCTTTTCTTTTAAAATTTCTTTAATAGTTTTAATGGCATAATCCATAGGGGCTGGATCTCCAGGACCATTAGATAAAAAATAACCTGTTGGATTAAACGCTTTTAAAGTAGCAAAATCGGTTTTTGCGGGATGCACTCTTACATGCGCTCCTCTATCTACTAAGCATTGTAAAATATGTTCCTTCACACCAAAATCTAAAACCGATACTTTTATTTTTGAACTAGTATCCCCTAGTTCATAAATTTCTTTAGTGCTCACTGTGCTGGCTAATTCCAAACCATCCATGCTAGGTACTTTCGCGAGTTGTGCTTTTAAAGCATCTACATCTAAGTTGTCAGAAGAAATAATACAGTTCATAGCACCTGAATTGCGCACATGTATCACCAAGGCTCTAGTATCTAGTCCTTCTATAGAAACAATATTATTTTCAATTAAGTATTCATTCAAATTGCCATCGGCTAATTGGCGGCTATATTTTTCTTCTAAGTTGCGTCCAATTAAACCATGAATTTTTACCGACTTACTTTCTACATCGGTTTTTCTTACACCATAGTTACCTACGTGTACATTGTTCATGATAATAATTTGACCTGTATAACTAGGATCGGTAAATACCTCTTGATAACCTGTCATACCCGTATTAAAACATATTTCACCGGTGGTAGTGCCAATTTTACCAAAGGCTTGTCCGTGAAATACATGGCCATCGGCTAGAATTAAAATTGCTGGTTGTGCGCTCATTGGGTACTTGTATTGGTTATGCAAAAAAAGAAACTATTTTTTACTTTTCCATAATAACTTTTAAACAATCTGTCCGAATTAAAAGAAATGACGAAAAAATGGCAAAAAAAAGGCAAGACGGTTAGTCTTGCCTTATATGTTAATTCACTAAAATCATTATTCAGCAGCAGTTTCAGGTGAATCTGTTGCAGTTTCAGCCTCAGCCGCTGGAGCTTCCGCCTTCGTCTCTGCTTTCGCTTTTGCTGGAGCTTTTTTAGTAGCTGTAGCAGTTGATTTACTACGACGTGTTTTCTTAGCAGGTTCAGCAGCCGTAGCTATTGAATTACCGTACACTTCGTTGAAATCCACTAACTCAATCATTGCTTTTTCAGCATTGTCACCTGGACGAATGCCTAATTTAATGATACGCGTATAACCACCTGGACGAGCAGCAATTTTAGGTGCTACCACTGTAAATAATTCTTTTACAGCAGCTTTGTCGTTCAAATAGCTAAACACCACTCTATGGTTATGGCTAATTTCTTCTTTAGTAGCAGTTTTCTTTGTTTTGGTAATTAATGGCTCTACATAAGTTCTTAAAGCTTTTGCTTTAGCTAATGTAGTAACGATACGCTTGTGCGTAATTACTTGACAAGCTAAATTCATTAATAAAGCATCTCTATGTGCTTTCTTTCTACCAAGGTTGTTTTGTTTGTCTCCGTGACGCATGACTTTTAAGTTTTATCCTTACACCGTGTCAGGAATTGTAAGGTTTGAGCTTTCGCTCGTTATAAATAGTGATTTACTTTTAGTGCTATGACTATTGTAAATCTAATTTGTCTAATCCTAATTTACCAAGGTCCATTCCAAAGCTCAATCCTCTTTCGATTAATACTTGCTCGATTTCAGATAAAGACTTTTGACCAAAGTTTCTAAATTTCATTAAGTCTTCTTGCTCATATTGAACAAGCTCACTTAAGCTATTAATTTTAGCAGCTTTCAAGCAATTGAATGCACGAACAGAAAGGTCTAAATCTTCCAAAGGAGTTTTTAATACTTTTCTTAATTGCAATACTTGCTCATCCACTACATCTTCTTTCTTGTCTTCTTTATTATCAAAAGTGATGTTCTCATCTGTGATGATCATCAAATGTTGAATTAAAATTCTAGAAGCTTGCTTCACCGCATCTTCAGGATGAATAGTACCATCTGTAGCTACGTCTAAAATTAATTTCTCGTAATCTGTTCTTTGTTCAACACGGTAGTTCTCAATTGCGTATTTAACGTTCTTGATAGGTGTGTGAATAGAATCGATAGCGATATAGCCAAATGGCATTTCTTTTAATTTATTCTCTTCAGCAGGAATGTAACCACGTCCTTTGCTAATAGTTAATTCTATTTCTAATTTAGAAGTAGAATCCATTGTGCAAATAACTAATTCAGGGTTCATTACTTGGAACTGCTGAGAAGCATCACCAATATGACCTGCATTAAATTCGCTGCTACCTTTAATAGATAAAGTAATTTTTTCAGAAGAAACATCTTGATCGGCCTTACGCTTAAAACGAACTTGCTTTAAGTTTAAGATTAATTCAGTAACGTCTTCTGTGATACCTTTTAAAGTAGCAAACTCGTGGTCTACTCCTTCAATTTTGATACCTATAATTGCAAAACCTTCTAAAGAGCTTAATAAAACTCTTCTTAAAGAGTTGCCTAATGTTAAACCAAAACCTGGCTCTAATGGACGGAATTCGAATTGTCCTTCAAAGTCATTTGCTTTTTGTAAAACAATTTTGTCTGGTTTTTGAAAACTTAATATAGCCATGTCAATTTATTTTTTATTTGAATCTTCCGTGAGGAAGAAATTTTGTTAGTTGCTTTTATTATAAAGTACTATTGCTATAATACTATTATATACTACTACTTAGAATACAATTCGACGATTAGTTGCTCCTTAATGTTTTCAGGAACCGCTTCACGCTCTGGCATAGTAATAAAAGTACCAGTATTGGTAGTTTCATTCCAATCTACCCAGCTGAACTTAGTATTTTTACCACGTTGCTTGGCAACAATAGAAGTATTGTGTGCACTCTTAGGACGGTAAGCAATCACATCACCTGGACGACATGTATAAGAAGGTACATTTGTCACATCACCATTTACAGTGATATGCTTATGCGCTACTAACTGACGTGCTTCTGGACGACTAGCTGCTAAACCCATTCTAAAAATGGTATTGTCTAAACGAGATTCTAATAATTTGATTAAGTTTTCACCTGTAACGCCTTTGATACGTGCAGCTTCCTCAAATGTTTTGCGGAATTGACGCTCTAATACACCATAAGTGTATTTGGCTTTTTGTTTTTCTCTTAATTGTAAAGCGTACTCACCTAATTGCTTGCGCTTACGTTGTGCGCCATGCTGACCGGGAGGGTTGCTGTTTTTGCCTAACCATTTTGCGTTTCCTAAAATAGGTTCGCCGAAAATGCGACAAATTTTGGTTTTGGGTCCTGTGTAACGTGCCATAATTCTTGTTTGTGATTTTTTAGTGTCG
>CAIJZF010000153.1 GCA_903825095.1 uncultured Bacteroidota bacterium
CCGTGTGGTACTTTTATTTCTGTTTTAAATGTTACCCCACCATCGGTTGATTTATAAAAATTTACATTCAAACCATACACGGTGTTCTTATCTTTTGGATCGGCCACAATGCGAGAATAGTAAAATGCACGTTGACGTAATTTTCTTTCATTGTTCACTAATTTCCAATTTGATCCTCCATCATCGGAACGATATAATCCGCCTTCTGGTGATTCTACAATAGCCCAAACACGATTGCCATCTGCAGGAGAAACTGCAACACCCACTTTTCCCACTACTGCTGGCATACCTGGGTTTTTAGAAATGACTTTCCAGTTGGCACCTCCGTCTACCGACTTGTATAAAGCGGAAGTACCTACATCGGCCCACATTTTATAAGGTGTTCTGTATACTTCCCAAATACTTGCATAAATAATTTCTGGATTTTGTGGATCAATCACTAAATCTTCTGCACCTGCTTTATCGTTCACATATAAAACTTTATTCCAAGTTTTACCACCATCAGTGGTTTTAAAAACACCTCGGTCTTCATTAGGTCCGAATGCATGACCCAAGGCCGATACATAAACGATGTCTGGATTAGTGGGATGAATTCTTACTCTTGAAATAGATTGCGTATTTTTTAAACCTATATTTTTCCAAGTCTTTCCTGCATCGGTCGATTTATACACTCCATCTCCTTGCATAATATTTCCTCTAAAAGCCGTTTCACCCGTACCTATATAAATAATATCTGGATTAGATTCAGCAACAGCTACTGCACCCACACTAGAGCTAGTTAACTGACCATCGGTTACAGGCTTCCAATTCAAACCTCCGTCAGTAGTTTTCCATAAACCTCCACCTACTGCTCCAAAATAATATTCTAATTTATTCTTACTACTGCCTGCAACACCTAAGGACCTTCCTCCTCTATTCGGGCCAATATTTCTCCAATTCATACCTTTTAGAGTAGAATCGCCGCTTTGAGCTTGGCTATTATGAATAGCAAAAGAGGCTAATAGTAAAAATGCAATACGAGTTAAGTTTTTCATAGGATTTTATTATGAGTGTACTGTAATTTACAATAAATTTTAAATACTTAGATGAGAATAGTCCCCCAATAAAAGAGGCCCCTATTACTAGGAGCCTCTTTTCGTATTTTGCCAAACTTAAATATTCAAATTATTTACCCAATGTTGCAACGTCTTTTGTGTCAAATATAGGCCACTCATAAGAAATTTTTCCGTCTTTATTAATACCATATGAATCAAAAAGAACAGTTTTACCAGGAACTCCTTTTTTAGATTTCCAAGAAAATTCAACCCAAAGGTGTCCATATTTATTGCCATCAGGCATTGTCACTACTTCAAAAATACTGCCACCCATAGTTAAGTTGCCATCCATTAATTCTCTTTGTTTTTTGAAGCCTTCAATAAGTACTGGCATTCTTACACCTACACTTGTATCAGTAGTTGAAGCCCATCCATTGAGTACAGACTTAGCAGTATCGGCATAAGTGGAAGCATAAGTAGCCCAGTCGCCATTGGCAAATGCTGTAATACTTTTTTTAATTAAATCTACATCTGGACCAGTGGTAGTAACTGTACCAGTTGCACTAGCTGCAGTTTCAGTTTTAACTTCATTTGTCTTACAAGCAAACAATGTAGTTGCTGTTAGAAATAATAAAACAATTTTTTTCATTTTTAAAGTTTTTGGTTATTGAATTGATACTTAAATATATTGCTTTCATTTTAAAATTAAAGATATTTTATGTTAACTTAATACAATACCGCCTTTAAACTAGGCTCAGTTTTAAAATTATCTAAAGGAAACATGGGTCTTTCTATGTTTTTATAAGGCAATCTCTTTAAATCTTGGTCTACCCCACCTGGTGTAGTGGCCATGATCCAGTCTGCTCTTAAATCATATAATTCAGGTACCAAGTAGCCAATTTTAACGATAACTATGTCTGATTTTCTTGGAATTAAACCAAGTCTTGTATAATCCGATTCTAAATGATAAGGTTTTCTTTTTTGTGTGACAATTACATGTACAGAACCTACTTTAACTGCTACTTCCACTTCTGCATTAATATCTCCTTTGAAAATAGACTCTACTATACCTGTTAATAAAACAGGTGGTGCATATCTATTATCAATAGCCGCACCCACAACTGCATTTACTTTTCCACCCACTCCTACTTTAAGCGCTTCTTTGACTAAGGCAGGCCCAGGAATAGATGCATAAATTACCGATGGACCAGCATCTGTTTTAAATTCTTTTCTTTCTAGTATTTGTTTCAATGTCCAAGTCACATCTCCGGCTCCTCCTGCTGTGGGATTATCTCCCATATCACTTATTAAATAAGGATGCACTTTACTTGCAATGGCTAAATTCAAACTCTCTTCTAAACTAGCAGTAGGTGCTACAAAAACAAAATCGTTTCTAACTGCCCAAAAACTTTTCGCAAGCGATTCTGCTGTAGCAGTCACTTTTTGTTGGTCATCTCCTGTTACCACCACGGCTGCATGGTTACGAGGTGCATCTGCCCAAGCATAACCAATCCAAATTGCTGCATCAATAATACCTTCCTGACTAGTGGCTGCGGGCAGTTGTGCATATAAAGATTTACCGGGTTCAATTCTTGTACTAGTTTTTTCTCCTGGTAACAAAATAGGAACACCTACCCAAGCTTTATACTTTGGTTTTCCTTTCCCATTCATAAGTCTTGTCACTAAATTAGACACAGCTCTTCTTTTTGATTCTATTGCATCTTCATGAGGTGCCATTCTAAAACAAGTAATAAAATCGGAATTCTTTGCTAAGTCTAATGATACATTACCATGTAAATCCATAGAAGTAGAAATTAATACCTTAGTCCCTACTGCGGCTCTAATTTGTTTTATAAAATCGGCTTCAGGGTCGTCCATGCCTTGTACACTCATAGCACCATGTATATCGAAAAATATTCCATCATAAGGCGCATTTTGTTTTAACATTTGAATGGACTTTGATACAAGAGCATCATAAGCTTCTTTAGTTACCACGCCACCGGGCAATGCATGGCCATATAATAATGGAATCCAAGTAGCTTGTTTTCTTAAACTAGAATCCTTTTCTAAAAAAGGATATTCCTTAAAAATAGAATCTCCTACACTTGCATGAAAATCTTCTTCATGGGTGAGTGCGGGTGAAAAAGTACTTGACTCAATAGCTAAACCCAGTATAGCAATACGAGGTAGTTTTGCTTCTGTTTTGGCTTGCATACAGCTGAAGGCCACTATTGCCATAAATGATCCTAAAATTATTTTGATAAATTTCTCATTATTTTTTTTCATACTTTTTATTTTAATTTTTTTCTAAATGTTTTTATTGGATAATTTTTATACAATAATTTTAAATAATAATTTAATTAGTTCTCAATGCTTGAATGGCTTTTACAATATTCTGCATGCCTTTTTCTAATTTTTCAGTCTTGTCCCAACTATAGCCAATACGCATATACCTATCGTCTTGTTCAAACCAATGGCCTGGGCCAACATAAGTGCTATACTTATTTAATAAGTCCTCATGAAACTGTTTAGTGTTAATTTCAATATTCAATTTAATTCTTGGGAAACAAGCACAGCCTCCTTGTGGCTCTATCCATTCTAAAACATCCTGCCCTTGCATAAAATGTTTTAGTACTTCAAAGTTTTTTTGAATATTTGCTTTTACGGGTGCAAATAATTTTTCTTTATTACATAAATATTGATAAGCAATTTCTTCATCTACTACTGAATTGGTAATAAAAATTTGCTCTTTAGCAGCCAATAAGGTTTCCATTAATTTTTTATCTTGAGATATTAACCACCCCATTCTTATACCAGGAAGCCCATAAGATTTTGACATAGAACTTACACTTATGACTCTATCCGATAAACTAGCCGCTAAAGGCAGCATGGGAATAAAACTCATTTCTCTATAAGTTTCATCCATGAGTAAATAGCTTCCGTTGTCTTCCACTATTTGAATTACTTTTCTTAAGTTTTCTTCACTAATACTCACTCCCGTTGGATTATGCGGATAAGTAATACTTACAAATTTTGTTTTTGGCGTTATTAATTTTTGAAGGGCTGCAATATCTATCTGATACCCTTTATCAAATTCCATTTCCAAAAAAGAAATATTTGCCCCAATAGCTCTTGGCGTTTCAATGTTTGTTGCATAGTTCGACCTTGCTACAATTACATGGTCTCCTTTTTCTAGTAGTGTGGTGGCTACCATAAATAAGGCGGGTGCTGCCCCTGGTGTTAATAATACTTGATCTGCTTTTAATTTATATGCAGAGGCAATTAATTCTCTTAAAGCAGGTTTACCTAAATGGTCTCCATAAAATAAAACAAGGTCGTTTAAGGAAATACCTAAATCGCCTAAACGTTGATCGGCATAGGAGCTTTCAGATAAATTACAATCAATATTTTCATAGCCATAGGTTTCAGGCGCTTCAATTTCTATGGGCATTCTGCGGTACTGCATATATCTTTTTTATTTGAATCTGATAGTATAAATACACAATGAATTTACTTAAAACCACCTATAATTTTGAAATAGTTATTCCTATGTTTCAAACATTGTCTATTTTTAGCAAAATAATACAACTATGCAAGAGCAAAATTTCAAAAACCATACTAAAATGGATCCAGGATATCATTATGTGACACTTACTGCCATACTAATATTCCTTATTGGCTCTATTAACTTTTTAATTCAAAGTACAGCAGAAAATAAGTACTTGGGTGCTATGCTATCTTTGCTTTCTGTAATACTTGTATTAATGGCTTGGTACTTACGCATCTTTGCTTTAAAAGCACAGGACAGAGCTATTCGTGCTGAAGAAAATTTCAGATATCATTTAGCGACTGGAAAAGTATTTCCAAAAGAATTACGCATGGGCCAAATTATAGCTTTACGTTTTGCGAGTGATGATGAATTCGTAGCCTTAACAGCCAAAGCTGTTGCAGAAAACCTAACCAATAAGCAAATCAAAGAATTGATTAAAAATTGGAAAGCCGATCACAACAGAGCCTAATGATCTGAATTTAGATTTTAACTAGATTCTATCTACCTACAGCCGGTATCACAGGTAAACTTTCGTTGCCCGTTTCATTCACAGCTTGTACTGCAAAGAAATAATTATCCTTGCTATAAGGAAGGGTCATTGATAAACTTTCTGTATAAACTTTCTTTTGCCAAACAGGGCTAGTGGTTTCTCTCATTAATATATAGTAGCCTTTTACCGTTCCTGTTTTAGGCGCCTTCCAATATAAGTAGGTTGAATTGGTCAATTTTTTCACATCTATTTTAACTTCATCCGGAACAGCAGGCGCCTTCGCTAAATTAGCTAGGTTGGCTAAGTTCATGCTGGTATTTTTTCTGAGGTATTCAAAATCAATATGCTCTATCACATCTCCATAATTTATACCATTCTCCACTCTTATATCCTGATGTTGACGAGTATAGTTCTCATTCATTTCTGTAATTCTTACAGCAGCAAAACCATTTTCCACAAAGGCGGTATGATCACCCCCTCTTAAAAAACGGTCGTTTCTGTAAATCATCATTACTTCTAAGTTTTCTACATAACGCTCACCCACTTCTTTCACATAACGAGCCAACTGTCTTGACCTGCCATCGTTCTCTAGTCCAAGATTACGAATTTGCATAACCACTCTTCCTGTATCGGTTACGGATAAGCCTTCACTAAAAACACGAATACGTGTATTGTCTACAATATTGGTTTCATTACTATTGTTAGAGCCCATAATATCATTATTCAAAACCGCCTCAATTTTCCAATTTTCATTCTTGGCTTTGTTTGCCATAAAATGAGCTCCCAATAAATTTTGTTCTTCTCCACTCACTGTAATAAAAATAATGGTGGCTGGAAAACTATGCTTACTCATTACTCTTGCGCACTCCATCACGGCCACTGTTCCACTTCCATCGTCGTTGGCTCCTGGTGAATCGCCTATACTATCCATTTCATTGGAACGTCTGCTGTCCAAATGTCCACTAATAAGAAAAATTCTTTTATCATTAGGGTCGGTACCTTTTAAAGTGGCCACTACATTACCTAAAATAATGTCTCTATTTACTCTTTTACCATCAGCCTTATAGGTTGTAGTATCTATAAAGGCTGTTAACCTTCCATTACTTGCCTTTGCATAATCATTAAACCTACTCAATATCCAAGCCCTTGCAGCACCTATTCCTTTTGTGTTACTTGTTTGATTACTTAGTGTAGCCCTAGTTCCAAAGCTAACTAGCTTAGTCAAATTCTGTGTTAGGCTATCTACACTTATTTCTTTTACCATGGCATCTATCTCCCCATCTTTTTTAATGATTTGTTGAGAAAATGAATTGGCTACCCCACCTAATAAGAAAACTACTAAAAAAATAATTTTGTTCTTCATATTTTATTGTTTAGAATAAATTTTTATTATTAAACCCTTTATTTTTTAACCTTTTATTTATTAATCTTTTATTTTTAAAATCACCTACTTCTTCTTGTATCTTATTTTAACCTTTGCTACTCCAGCGCCTACCATATCAATTTCTCTAGCAGCTGCCTTAGTTAGGTCTATAATTCTTCCACTAATATAAGGACCTCTATCATTAATACGCACCACCACCGATTTATTATTGGAAAGATTCGTTACCTCCACCTTGGTTCCAAAGGGAAGTGTTTTATGCGCAGCAGTAATCTTACCCTGTCTATAAATTTCTCCATTAGCAGTTGTTTTTCCTTCATAGCTATCTGCATAGTAAGAAGCTAAACCCTTACGTGTAGTATAGCCACAGCTAGAAAGCAGTGAAATAACCAGCAAAGAAAAAAGTATTTGTTTAACCATATCTATTCTCTAATGAATATTAAAAATGCTCTAAGCCTGCAATTTTTAATTATTCTTTGCATCTAAAATAACAGGGGTCTTTCCGCCACCCATAATAATTACTTTAGCATTGGGAGAAGTAATAAGTCCTTTCATTATTTGTATTTGCTCGTATTGTAATTGTTTATCGCCTAAGCCTGAGCTAATAATTTTTTGGTAATCGGCAATACCTTGTGCTTCTACTCTTTTACGCTCTGCTTCTTGCTTTTCTTTTTGTAAAACGAACTGCATTTTTTGCGCATCTTGTTCAGCCTTAATTTTATCTTCAATAGATGCTTTTACTGTAGCAGGCAATACAATATTACGCACTAACAATTGCTCTAATACCAAGCCACGAATTTTTAAGTTCTCTTCAATGGTTTTAAAAATTCTACTTTGAAACTCATCTCTTTTAACAGAATATAAATCAACGGCTGTGTAATAAACAGCATTGTCTCTAATTTTAGTTCTGGTAATAGGACGAACAATAACATTTTTAAAATCATAGCCTATCTCTCTTACAATTTTGGGTGCTTGATTAGATTGTACACGATATAGTACCGTTAAATCAATAACTACTTCTAAACCATCGGCTGTTAAAACACGAATGGCATCATCTCCTGCCATCTCCCCTTCTGAATGTACTCCACTCATAGTGTAATTTTGTGTTCTAACATCAATAGTATTTATGGACATTAACGGATTCACAAAATTCAAACCACTCGTAATAACTTCATCTTGTACTTTTCCAAACATGGATTGTACTCCAATTTGACCAGCATCTATTTGCTTAATGCAAGAAGTTAATACACCAATTGTAATAACCACTAATCCTATAGTACGAATACTGCCTTTATTAATATTAGCAGGTAAATTCAAATTTTCAACAGCTCCCGCTGCAAAAAATAAAGCAACTCCAATTAAAATAAATAACATAAAATAAAATTTAACTAAACGCAGAAAAGACGTCTAGGGATTGACAATTTTGTCTTCCTAAAATTACAATATTTAGTAGTGCCTTTGTTAAAAAGATTACTAGAATATGGTCTAATTTGAATAAATTAGCATTCTAATCAAATTTCAAACCATTCATCCTATAAAAAATATGAAAAAATTTAGCCTGTTTTTTGCCTTTCTTATCTCGGCTTCTAGCCTATCCCTAATGGCGCAAACCAAGCCCGCTTGGAACAGCATTTTTGCAAGCATTAATAAAGAAGTGCAAGCAAATTCAAATGCTTATAACTCACTTAAAATTTCCTCAGAAACCATTGGCCACCGTTTAACCGGTTCTGCGAATGGGAAAAAAGCCGAGCAATATGCTTATGACCTACTGAAGTCTTATGGCTTTACCAACCTTCGTTTTCAACCTTTTGAAGTGGAAAGCTGGAGCCGTGGAACTTTGGAAGTAACCATTGGTGGGGATGCCAATAATTTAAAAACTATTAAATCGGTTTCTTTGGCGCATTCTCCTGTGAAAGTAGACCTTACTCTTGAAGTAGTTGACATGGGCAATGGTGTGGAAGAAGATTATGCAGCTAACCCTGATAAAGTAAAAGGTAAAATTGCTTTAGTGTACTTAGGTGTTTTGCCAGGCTCTAAACCAGGTACTCCAGGTTTACACCGTTCTGAAAAAACAGCCATTGCTACTAAATATGGTGCAAAGGGAATTATAGTTATTAATACACCACCTAATGGAGTGCTTCTTACAGGTACTGCTTCTGTTACTGGAAAATTAATTCCTATTCCTGCAGTTTGCGTGGGTAAAGAAGATGGACTATTATTAAAAGAACAATTAGCAACAGGTAAATTATATAGTCATATTAAAATGACCAACTTTTCTGGAATGATTAAAGCGCGTAATGTGGTAGCAACTTTAAAAGGTAAAACTTTAGCGAATGAAAAAATTGTGATTGGCGGCCACTTAGATAGTTGGGATTTAGCAACCGGTGCTATTGACAATGGTATTGGTTCTTTTTCTGTTTTAGATATGGCTAGAACTTTTAAAAAGTTAAACCTTACGCCTGCACGTACTATTGACTTTGTAATGTTTATGGGTGAAGAAGAAGGCTTATTGGGATCAAGGGCCTATGTAGATGATGCCATTAAAAATAAAACCATTGATCAAATTAGATACATGATGAATTATGATATGAGTAATGATATCAAAGGTTATTCAACCAGTGCAGAAGACAGTAAAGATTTATTTACAGGTATTGGTGCCATTGCACATTCAATAGATACCTCATTTACTAATTTATTTAGAGCAGGTGCTGGACTACATAGTGACCATCAACCCTTCATGTTACAAGGCGTGCCAACAGGCGGTGGCGCCGGTGGCGGGCTTCCTAAAAATGCAGGACCTTGTTACCATGCCGATTGTGATGTATTTAGTTTAGTAGAAGAACAAGGCATGAAAAACACCGTTCGTTTTGGATCGATGTTATTATATGGTGTTGCCGATGCTGATGAAATTAAATCGAAACATTTTACAGATGCTGAAACAAAGGCATTCTTAATTAAAAATAATTTAAAAGAGCCATTACAAATTGCTGGCGAATGGCGCTGGAAAGATTAATAAAAAAAGGTCTCGAAATTTCGAGACCTTTTTATTGCTATTTATAAAAGTTCGTTAGTGACTCAATTAGTTTTATTTTAAATAAATAGTCTTACCTGTTTTTGCCGATTGAATAGCGGCTTCTAAAATACGATTCACCATTACATTGTTTTCAGTAGAATATAGACCATAAGGTTCTATTTTTTCCTTACCTCTAACAACCGCATGTAAATAAGAGAAGGGGTCGGTGAATACATGTATATCTTTTTCTGTTACCGTTTTTTCTGTTTCAGGCGCTGCTTCTTTATTTCTCAATCTCATTTTTTGTGCATTCACAGCAATAATATAGGCAGAGTCTCCATACACTTCCATATCCTTTCTTGCAAAAGTCCAGGCCCATGAAGGTTGTAATACCGCCTGTGTTTTAGCATAGTTCACTATAATAGTAGCATTGTCATCTACCTTAGGATAAATAGTTGGCTTGAATTGATTCGTAACAGCTGTTACAGAAATAGGCGTTTCCCCATGCATTAAATAAGTCATTAAGTTCGCCCCATAACATCCAAAGTCTACAATCGAACCTCCCCCGTTTTCGATAGGATCGGTTAACCAGTTAAAAAATTCTGGACTCACTCCAATTTCTTTAGGCCCTTGATGCCCATGATGGAATACTACTTTTCTAATTTGTCCCACATAGTTCTCTTCTTTAATAAGCCTGAAAGTTTCAAAAGTGGAAGGATACCATGAAGTCTCGTAATTGGTAAGTAGCATTACATTATTCTTTTTAGCAATAGCCTGCATAGCTAAGGCTTCTTTTAAATTGGAAGCCAGTGGCTTTTCCACCATAATATGAATACCTCTTGGGGCTGCTGCTTCAGCTACTTTTAAATGTTCATGAATAGAACCGAATGCGACAACCGCTTCTGGTTTTGTTTTATCAAGCGCTGTTGCTAGGTTGCTATAAAATAAATCTTTACTTAAATTAAATTTAATAGCATTTTTTTCAGCGATGGCTTTATTAGGTTCGTAAATACCTACAATCTCAATTACATCGGTCTTCGCTTTATTTAAAATCCAAGCTACATGGCCATGTGTAATGCCTGCCACCACTACTCTCACAGCACCAGTTTTACCAGTTTGCGCCTCTACATTTGTTGTTATACAAAACAAAATAAGTAGGCTTAGGAAAAATAAAGACTTCATTTTCATATTATTTATTTTTATGTATGTACGATACTTTTATTTCGATAATGAATTTAATGCTTTTAGCATTAATAAGCCCGGCTTTTATTTAAATAGTATTTTAAAGGGATACAAAAAAGAGGGCCCCATAGAAATGGGGCCCGATTAACGATTGCTTGCTAAAAAACAACAAAACTGGACTATTAAAAATTTTATATTACTTATTCAATGCTATACAATTAAAATTTATATACAGCTGCAATTAAAAAATTGCCCGCATATTGATTTAAGTTAGTATTGGCATTGAAGAAAATTTTATCTTTTGCATTGTCAAATCTTATTTCTGGAATAAGGGTTAGCTTAGAAAAATGAATATTCGCAGATAATGTATTTTGAAAAATGGAACTACCCACCCCTACTGCATTTTTACTATCATTAAAATATTCCGATCTTAAAGTGAATCCGAATTTAGTAGAAGGGTCATAATTCACATACACAGCATTGCTTGTCCAATTCTTTCCAGAAATATTGGCAATAGTACCATCATAGTTAATACCTACTTGACTACTCACTACTCCATTTAATACTAGATCAAATTGTGATTTGTCTTTACCTCCTTGATAATTCAAAAAAGCTTTTAAAACATCGTTCTTTGAACTGGTGCTGAACTGCGCAATAAGTATTTTATCGGGCGAAGAAGTACTTACAAAGTCCGTAGGTTGGGCTAGTCCAATCATCATTGCCGACTTCCCCCCTAAAGCAATATCTGCTCTAATACCTGTATGAAAAAAGGGACCATAAGAAAATCCATAACTCATGCTATAGTTTCTATTGGAATAAGCATCTAATAATTCATAACCAATATGTGTTGCCCATTTACCTGCCGTAATCTTAAGTCCACTCATGGGAGCATAACTTATATAGGCTTGTTTAATAGCTTGCGCTACTCCATTATCATTGTAAGAAAACTCTTGGGCTCTCTTTCCTAAACCTAGGTCAACTGTTCCGGCAAATTTTCCATTGGCACGGTCTAACTTAATAGATGCCATTCCTAATTGTAGCGATTGATTCGAATTAGTGAAGCTGGTTTTATTATTGTTAGACTGTTTTGAAAAATCACTCTTATAATACCCATCAAAATAAATAGTATAAGAACTGCTTGAAGTAGGCGCTTTGGTGCTATCTGTTTGTGCTTTTGATAAAATGCTCATAAATAGAAAAACTCCTAGAGGGATGATTGATTTCATGTTTGAGGGTAGTTTTGA
>CAIJZF010000154.1 GCA_903825095.1 uncultured Bacteroidota bacterium
AGCGGGTAATTGGGAGCATACTAATATTTTATGGACTTTAGATGCTATGGAGCTAGGCATGCAAGATGGTTTTGAAAAAGCAAGACAAACACTTTTGCAAGCAAGAGCAAAAAAAATAAGACCAGCGCTTGATTATAAAATAATTTTAGCTTGGAATAATTTAATGATTATAGGACTTTGTAAAGCTTATGAAGCATTGGGCAACACCTCTTATAAGCAAAAGGCTATCGATACCATGAGTTGGATAGAGCAAAATATGTTGAATGAAAAAGAAAATTATTTTTATCATACGCATACTAAGGGGGTGAATAAATCTTTTGCATTTTTAGATGACTATGCAAGTTTGATTCAAGCATATATTCATTTGCAAGAAATTACAGGTGAAACTATTTATGTAGAAAAAGCAAAAAGATGGATGGACTATGTGCAATCGCATTTTCTTTCAGAAGACAAACTTTTTTATTATTACACCGCAGACTATCAAAAAGATATTATTGTTAGAAAAAAAGAAACTTATGACGGGGCACAGCCAAGCGGCAATGCAATGATTTGCTCGAGTTTGTATTATTTAGGCACTCTATTTGAAAACGACCAGTGGACCAGTCAGGCAGATCAAATGATAAGGTCAATGCGTAAGCTTATACTACAATATCCATCTGCCTATAGCTATTGGGCGCAAAGTTTTTCAGTCATGACGGAAGGGTACCTGTCTTTGGTAGCGGTGGGGTCCGACAGTGAGAACCAATATTGAAAGCTTAGTTTCTAGGTTTTTACCCCATAAAATGCTTGTTTTCATACCTAGAAATTTCTCTACGATACCTATGAGTTTATCTAAGCAAAGTTATGGTAATCAGTTCTTTATATGTAAAAATAAAACATGCTATCCACCTGTATCTAGTCTTAGCGAATTTTTAGCAAAAGTCTAACAACTAATGTTTTAAATTGCATTTCCTATTTAAGCAGTGAGAATCAATGCTTTCTGCCTAAAAAAGTCCTATTTTTTTTGTTTAAAATGAAATTTATTTGAAAAAAATTCGTTCTAAAGGAGATAAGAACCGGTAAAACTAAAATATGATTACAAGATTGAAGAAACTGCCCTTTAAATTACCCTTGGTAATAGCTGTTATTATACTAGGTTCTATTAGTATTTTATCTTTTAGAGATCCTAAGTTTCGTTCCGATCCTTACATGGTGCAGATACCTGGAG
Organism: uncultured Bacteroidota bacterium; assembly: GCA_903825095.1. Next base: position 1,208 of record CAIJZF010000154.1, read on the forward strand.
GCTCCTTTCATATGGGACCAAGTGATGAGCAGGTGGACATGTCCATGGTGAATAGAAAAAAATTAGTTTCTATTCAAGGTTTTTGGATGGACCGTACAGAAGTAACCAATCAGCAGTATCGCAAATTTGTAAAATATGTATCTGATTCCCTTAAATATTTAGCGGTTTATGCAGGTGGGGTGAATCAAGCAGAAGATACGGTGAAAGTAGACTGGAACAGAGCCCTTCGTATTAATACTAGCAGTAAGGCTGTGATAGAAAAATTAAATGAATTATTATTAAGTCCTGATAATCGTATTCAGGGTAAAATAGAAATAGACCCTACTAAATTAATCTACAGATATTCTTATGTGGATTTAAGAGCGGCTGCAAAAGCTTCAAAAGGTTTAGAACAACCCTTGAGTAATTTTTTGGTTTCTCAAACAGAAGCAGTCTATCCCGATTCATTAGTATGGATGAGAGACTTCTCTTATTCTTATAACGAACCTTTTACACGTTTATACTTTTCACACCCTTCTTATAATGATTATCCAGTGGTAGGTGTTACTTGGAAGCAAGCAGTGGCTTTCTGTCATTGGAGAACAAATAATAGTAATTTTTATTTAGACAAGGGCGCGAAGAGAGACGAAAAAATTGATGGTATATACCGCTTGCCTACAGAGGCTGAGTGGGAATATGCAGCAAGAGGTAATTCTAAAACCAATGCAATGTATCCATGGGGTTCTCCTTATACAAGAACAAAAGAAGGAAGATTACTTGCGAATTTTAAACCAGGCAGAGGAGATTATTTTGGATCAGATGCGAAGAACGATAATATTTATACAAGTAAGGTGCAATCTTTTCCAGAAAACGGCTATAAATTATATGATATGGCAGGCAATGTAGCTGAATGGACAAGCTCTGTATATTATGAAGGTGGCTATAATTTTATGGGTGATTTCAGTCCAGACTTGCAATACAATGCAAAAGAGGAAGATCCTAATTCTATGAAAAGAAAAGTAATAAGAGGTGGTTCTTGGAAAGACATTGCTTATAATATTCAAGTAAGCACTAGAAATTATGAATACCAAGATACTGCCAAATCTTATATTGGTTTCAGATGTGTACTTTCTATGGCGCCAAGAATTAATTAATCATAATTACTAATTATAATCATCGTTCGAATTAAATAGTATCATATAAAATTTATAAATTTTTCAAATGTCAAATTCCATTTCTCCTAAAACCAATAAGATTGTAAACGTAGTATTCTCTTTGGGAGCTGCGGTAGTTATTATAGCTACATTGGCAAAAATCTTACATCTAGCATGGGCCGATTATGCTTTAATAGTTGGTTTTATCACAGAAGCTGTGATTTTTACCATTTATGCATTCTTGCCTCCGCCAGAAGTAGGAGACTCAACACATGCGCCGCAAGCAGGTGCAGTGGATTCAGTGATGGCGCATTTGGAAGCGGCTAAATTAGATGGCGCTGCTTTTGAAAAATTAAGTAATAGTTTTCAGCGTTTAAATGACACTGCTATGTATTTGGGTGATTTAGCAGATATGTCAAAAGCGAGTAAAGATTTTACACATAATACCAAGGATGCAGCTATTGCATTAGGTTCTATCAAAGATGCAGCAGGTAGCGTTTCGAATAATTTAGGAAGTTTTGCATTGGCTACAGATGGTGTTAAAAACTTAAACGAACAATTCGCCATGATGAGTAAGAGTATGGAAGCCATGAATACCTATTATGCTAAGTTAGCAGAAGCTTCTAATGCTATGTCAAGTTCTGCGCAAGATGCGATTAGAGCAAAAGAACAAATTGCATTACTAGCCGATAACCTTACTCAATTAAACAAAGTGTATGGCAATATGATTATTGCAATGCAAGGACGTTAATTTAATTATTCAAATTTTCATTTTTTAAAATCTAGTATACATGTCATTACCTAAGGAGCCAAGGCAGAAGATGATTAACATTATGTATATAGTGTTAACTGCGTTGTTGGCATTAAATGTATCTAGTGAAATTCTGAATGCATTTAAAACAATTGAGCAAAGTTTAAACAGTGCTAGTACTATTATAGAAAGAAAGAATGCGGATATCTATAAATCTTTGAAGGCAAAAATGTCGGATCCAAAATCGGCAGAAAAAGCAGCTATTTGGGCACCTAAAGCAGAAAAAGCACATGCCTTTGCTGACGCTATGTATACTTATGTTGAATCATTGAAACATGAGTTAAAAGTAGAATCGGGTTTAAAAACAAAGGACGGTAAAGAAGAATACAAGGAAGATGATTTAGATGCTACTTCAAGATTATTTTTAAACAGTAAAGCGGGAGAATCAAAAGGGAAAGACTTATACAATAAATTAGTTCAGTTTAAAGCCGATTTATCTGCTATTGATCCTGCTATTGCTAAAGAAGTGATTCCTAATTTACCATTAGACTTGTCTATACCAGCTACTTCAAGTATTGCAGGTAAAGATGACTGGGCCTATGCTTATTTCCACATGACACCTAGTGTAGCCGCCATTACTATTTTAACTAAGTTTCAAAACGATATTCGTAATAGTGAAGCACAAGTAGCTGAGTATTGCCATAAAGAAATAGGAGAAGTAGAATTAATCTATGATCAGTTCAATGCTTTTGCTGCTTCTAATTCTCAATACTTAATGCAAGGAGAAGAATTAGTGATTACTGCAGGTGTGGGCGCTTTTAGTAGTGCAGCCAAGCCTTCTATTTCTATTGATGGTGTAAACTTATCTATCACTGCAGATGGTTCTGCTATCTATAAATCAACAGCAGGTGCTCCAGGCATCAATTCAAAAAGAGTTAGAATTTCTTTTTTAAAGCCTAATGGAGAAACGGCTATCGTAGAAAAAGATGTAAGGTTTACAGTAGGTACACCCGCAGGTTTGGTGGTATCAACAGATAAAACTAGAGTATTTTATAAAGGTTTGGATAATCCATTAAGTGTAACAGGTGGAGGTGGCGCTGAAAAAATAAATGTTACAGTAGAAGGAACAGGTGCAACAGTGAGTAAAGCAGGCGCTGGTCAATACATTGTAAAGTGTACCCAACTTGGCAATGTAATGGTGAATGTGAATGATGGTAAACTATCTCAAAAAATTAATATTCCTGTGAAGCGTGTACCGGATCCTATTGCGATAATTGGTGGTAGCGCAGGAGGTAATATGACGGCTAATAAATTCAGAGTACAACAAGGGGTGATTGCCGATTTAAGAGACTTTGTATTTGAGGGTATTAAATTCAATGTAGTTTCCTTTATTGTCATTGCCACTGGAAAAGGTTTTGATGAACCAGAAGTGGCTGAAGTAAATGGAGCAGCTTTTGCAAACGGGGCAAAGGATTTAGTAAGAAGATGTCAACCAGGAACAACCGTTACTATTGGTGAAATTAAAGTAACAGAGCCAGGAGGTGGCACTAGAAAATTAGATCAAACCATTACTTTTATATTACAGTAAGATTCAATCATTTTTGAAAAAAACTTTTCAAAAACTTTGATAAAACTTAATTGAAAAAGTAGAAAATAATAAGACATGAAAAAATTAATATACAATACTTTGTTTTTAGTGCTTGCGCTAACCATTGTAAATAGTGCTCAAGCGCAGTTTAATTACAAGAAAAAAGCAGGTCCTGCAAAGGATACTATTGCCACTAAACCTGTGGAAGCGGCAGTGGCAGCGCCAGTTGTTTCAACGGTGGCTATAGATACCAATATCAAATCAACTAAAACTGTTGATACTACCATGGTGGGTGGTTTTAATGCAAATAATAGAAGAAGCTTAAGGCCAAATTATGGTTTCTCTTCTGAGAATAATTCAAGAAAAGCTGTTCAGCAAAGAACGCCGATGGCTTATGAAAATTTAAGAGAAGAGGATGCCTTATTCAGTGAGTTTGTTTGGGAAGAAATTGATGGTAGAGAAAAAATTAACCGTCCTTTTATATACCAAGCCTATGATGATGATGGTGATCAGCGTTTTTTCGCTCTTTTATTAAGAGCTATTGAAAAAGACGGGGTAGTGCCTTTTTCTGCTGAAGGAGGAGATGATCGATTTACCAAACCATTAGGTGTGGAAGAAGTGAATGCCATGTTAAAAGGAAGTTTAGATACGCAGTTGGTACAAAATATTAATAATCCCAATGTATTTGATACCAGTGTTATATACAATACCAAACTAGCACCTAACCCCGATTCTATTTATACATTCAGATTAAAAGAGCAATTAATTTTTGATAATAGAACCAGTAGAATGTATTGTAGAATTATTGGTATTGCACCGGTGGCAAATATTGTGATTAATAATAAACCTTTTATGCGTACT
>CAIJZF010000155.1 GCA_903825095.1 uncultured Bacteroidota bacterium
TTATAAAGATTGTCTTTCTGTTTTTTATAGTTTTCTATTTTATAATTTTTTTATAAAATGTAGGCTATTAATTTTTTGCTAATGAGACTCCATCCATTTCTACTGTCGTTACTTTTCCTTGCTCATTCAATCTAAAATTAAGTCCAGTTTTACCATACCATTTTTTATTCCATGCTAATTGAAATGTATCATAATTCCAATGCGAAACTTTTCCTTTGCCTAATTTAATATTTTCAGCAACTAATGTTTCATTTTCAAGCGTAATGGTAATGCTTCCAAATAGTGGATCGGTATAAGTGCCTACATAGGCTTGCAAAGGCAATGAGGGCTTGGTGTTCAGCACTCTAGTTGCCTCTTCAGCTGCATTAGCCTCAGCAGCCTTAGCTCTTATGTTTCCATATAAGGTAAGAAAGTCGGCACTCCAATCGGTATTGCCCCCTAATGCATATTGGTCAAAGGCTTTAAACATTAAAGCATGTCTTGCTTCTGCATGATCTAAGTTCGCAAAAACATAGACCCCCGTTTTTTCTTCAGGCATTTGTCCATGAATTGCAATTTCTCCAGACAAACTTCCTGTATGAAAATTTAATTTTCTGCCTTTATAATCTTGTTGAAACCAACCTAAGGCATACGTAGTGAAATTAGGTTTGGTTAATTGTTTAGTAGGATAAAATTCTGACTCAGTTACAAAAGTTTGAGGTTTTAATAAAGTAGTCCAAGTGGCAGGAGAGACTAATCTTCCCCCTTCATATTTACTGCTATCTAACATACACTGCATCCATAGAGCAATCTCATCAATATTAGAATACACAGAACCTGCAGCACCTATTCTATCAGCAGAGTCTCTATCAATCACTTGAATTTTTCCCTCCACTCTTTGATGTGGTTTAGATATATTAGGATTGGTTACTAAGCCTAATTTAGCGCGTGTATTTAACATACCTAGGGGTTCAAAAATATTTTTTGTAATAAAATTTTCCCAAGGCATGCCAGATACTTTTTCAATTACTTTTCCTGCAATACCATAAAATATATTTTGATAAATAAAGCCCGCTCTAAAAGAATAAGAGGGTTTTACCAATTGCATGCGTTCCATAATTTCATCACTAGAAAGTATATTCATTGCCCATAAATAATCGGTATTGCCCACACCAGAATTATGTAAGAATAAATCGCGCACACGCATTTGTGTAGTCACATAGGGGTCGTATAATCTGAAGCTGGGTAAATATTTTATAACCGGATCGTCCCAATTCACTTTGCCTTGGTCTACTAAAATACCCATGGCCGTTGCAGTCATGGCCTTCGTAGTAGAAGCGCAAGCAAATAAAGTTTGGTTATTTACTTTATTGCCTGTTCCAAGCTCAGTGGTGCCATAAGAATTTTTAAAAACAACTTTATTGTTTTTAACGACTACTATGGCTAAACCTGGGACTTCCCATTCCTTAATTGATTTTTGCACATAGGCATCAAAGGCAGCAGCCGTATCGCTAGCTGTTTTTAAACTTTTTGTTTTTTGAGCCTGTACGCTTTGCGTTAAAAGCATCAAATAGAACAATGACGTAATTAATTTTTTCATAAGACTAGCATTAGCGTATTTAAAATATAGGTTTTTATAAAATAAAGTATAAATACTGCGTTTGTTTAGCATTTGCAGCTCTTTAAAATTACTAATTTTTAAGCTTATCGCCATTTTAATATCCATAATATAAAGGGGATTTAGTAAATTTATAGAACAACTACAAGCTATGAAAAAGATAATTTTACTTTCTGTATGTTTAGTCTCTCTCTTAATGCTAAAAGCACAACAGGCCGACTATATTATTAGAAACGGTAAACTCATTGATGGTTCAGGTAATAACTGGCAGTATAAAGATGTGGCCATTCAAAATAATAAAATCGTAGCCATTGGCAATTTAAAAAACTGGAAAGCAACTAAAGAAATAGATGCCAAAGGTTTAGTGGTGGCCCCCGGATTCATTGACGTTCATGCACATATTGAAGGGGGCGAATCAAGAAACCCATTGGCCACAAATTTTATTTATGATGGAGTGACCACGGTTATTACTGGTAACTGCGGAGGTTCTGCTGAAAATTTAAAAAATTATTTTAATACCATTGACTCCATAGGCACTTCTATTAATGTAGCATCCCTTATTGGACATAATACCATTCGTAAGCAGGCCATGGGTACTGCTAATAGAAATGCGACTGCAGCTGAAATGCAAACCATGGAAAAATTAGCAGCACAGGCAATGCAAGATGGTGCAGTGGGTATGTCTACTGGACTTATTTATATTCCTGGAGCCTATGCGCCAACAGAAGAAATTGTTTCTCTTGCAAAAGTAATTAGTGCGAATGGCGGGGTATACTCTTCTCATATTAGATATGAAGAAGATAGAGTGGCAGATGCAATCAATGAAGCGATACAAGTTGGACGCGATGCGCATATACCTGTAGAAATTTCACATTTTAAAGTAAGTGGTCAAAACAATTGGGGAAGAAGTAAAGAAACCATTCCATTAGTGATCAATGCAAGAAAAGAAGGCATAGATGTTACCATTGATCAA
>CAIJZF010000156.1 GCA_903825095.1 uncultured Bacteroidota bacterium
ATAATCCTTCTATTCCACTTACTGAAATGCTGGGCTGGGCTACCATGAATGGGGCGCGGGCTTTACAAATGGAAAAAGGATTGGGTAGTTTTGAAAAAGGTAAAAAGCCTGGGGTTGTTTTAATTAAAGGCGCTGATACGAATGGCCTACTTACAAAAACAAGTACTGCTCAAAGAGTAATCTAATAATTCTTTATATTAACTATTACAAACTAGTTACTAATACAAGTTTGGATAGTCTGTAATAATCCCATCTACCTTTAATTGAATTAAAGCATTTATTTCTTCTTTGGTATTCACCGTCCAAGGAATGACTTGAATATTTTTTTGATGGCAGTAGTCAATCATTGCCTGGTTTACATATTTATATTCCGGACTATAAATAGTTGGCTGAAAACCTAGTAACGCAATTTGCTTTTCAGCATTAGCACAATCTGCACCAAATACTAAATAAGCAGTTTTAATACTTGGGTATTTTTCATGCAGTACACGAAGTGGTCTTAGATCAAAACTTTGTAAACTTGTTCTATCTAAAATATTTTTCTTTTGTAAAATATTTACCACCAATTCTACAAACTCATCGGGAACCGGATGTTCGATAATATCCTTCCCCTCCACCGATTTTATCTCAATATTATAATTCATTTTTCTACCTATAGTCTTCGACTTTGCTTCCACACTATCTATTAAACTACTAAGTGTTGGAATAGCTGCTGCTAATTTTTTTTGACTCGTGAAACCTGGATGCATTTTTAAACCCACATCGTATTTTGCTAATGTGGCATAATCCATTTGATAAATAATATTTTTAGTAAGTTCTGTTGCCTTAATAAAACTTCCATCGGGCTTAGTGGTTATTAAAGGATTTAAAATAGGGTCGTGAGAAACCACTACTTGCTTATCCTTGGTAATGGCTAAATCCATTTCAAGGGTAGTTACCTTTTTGTTATCCATGACCGATAACATAGCAGCAATAGTATTTTCAGGCATTAAGCCCCTGCCACCACGGTGCGCTTGATAGTCAATGGTATTTATTGTATGCATACGCTTATTTATTTGGGCAAAACTTTTGCCTACTGCTAATAATAAAAAGGCTGATATAATTATTTTAATTTTCATAAGATATATTTTATTTCAAGACCTCTTGTAAAATAGGTAGAGATTTTATTTCACTAAATTTTTTATAGTGCCAGCTTAAGGATAACTGAAAAAGTTCCAATATTTTTTTTCTTTGTACGCCAGTTAAATTAATGGAATCTAAGTCATTGTAAAATTGCACTTGTAAAAAACTAGAAGCCGTTTGCGCTTCTAAGCCTTCTAAAAAATAAGGATGCGCGGGCACTTTCTCTACAAACTGTCCTTCACGCACATCTAACACAGGTGTGTTAGCAGAATATTTTCCTTGCAGTCCAAAGCCCATGGTTTGACTTAAATGAATTAAAAAATAAATAGGCAGGTTACCCACCAAACTAGGACCGCCTTTATCTAATTGTTTAAATGTGTCTTCTATTAAATAAAATAATTCAGGATGTGGTTCGGGTTGCATGGTTTGTTGCAAGACCTCTACAATATAAGTAGCTACTGCATTGCGTAGTACATCGGAATACACATTTTGATAAACAAAGTCCCAACTCACTTCTTTCACCATTTGCAATTGCTTCATAGGTGAATGATATACTTCCATTTGTAAAATAGCAGCGGGTTGATAAAACACTCCCTTGTTCGCTCCTTTTTTACTGGTGACTCTAACGCCTTTGACCATGTATTGTTGTACACCAAAAAGTTCGGTATAGGCCGTCATGATAATACTCGTATCACCATATTTTGTGACGCGTAAAACAATACCCTTGGTGTTATGTAACATAATTATTTATCAGACACTCTTAAACTGTTGCAAGAAGCGCAAGTCGTTTTGAGAGTATAAACGTAAATCGTTTACTTGGTATTTTAATTGCGCAATTCTTTCTACGCCCATACCAAATGCAAAGCCAGTATACTTTTCAGGATCTATATCAAAGTTTTTTAACACATTCGGATGCACCATACCGCTACCTAAAATTTCTACCCATCCTGTATGTTTACAAATATTACAACCTTTGCCACTACATATTTGACAACTAATATCCATCTCTGCACTAGGTTCTGTAAAAGGAAAATAACTTGGACGGAACCTTACTTTCACATCTTTGCCAAACATTTCTTGTACGAAAAAATAAAGTGTTTGTTTTAAATCTGCAAAGCTTACATTTTCATCTATGTATAAACCTTCTACTTGATGGAAGAAACAATGTGCTCTTGCTGAAATAGTTTCATTACGGTACACACGGCCTGGACAAATCACACGAATAGGTGGCTTCTGCGTTTCCATCACTCTTGCTTGCACACTAGAAGTATGTGTTCTTAATAACCATGATGCATTTTCCTGCGTCGCTTCTTCTACATAAAAAGTATCCTGCATATCACGCGCTGGATGATCGGCTGGTAAATTCATCGCACCGAAATTATGCCAATCATCTTCTATCTCTGGTCCTTCTGCAACAGCAAAACCTAATCTTTTAAAAATAGAAACCATTTGATTGCGCACTAAATTCAAAGGATGTCTGGTACCTACTGTAAATTCATCGCCCGGCAAACTTGTATCAATACTTGTATCCAATGTGCTAGTATCTCCTAAAGCAGCTACTAATATTTCTAATTTTTCTTCCGCGGCTACCTTAAAAGCATTTAGGATTTGACCGAATTCCTTTTTCTGTTCATTCGGCACGGATTTCATCTCGCCCATCATATTTTTTACCAAACCTTTGGTTCCCAAGTATTTAATTCGGAAAGCTTCCACCTCGGCGCTGGTTGTAGCCACGGTGTTTTGGATTTCTTTCGTGATGGTTTCTATTTGTTGTATCAGTGCCTCCATGGTACGAAGATAAAATAAATCCTTACATTTGTTACTCGAGAAGTAATAAATACATGGAATACAATACAGCAAGAAGCTTAATGGGGATGAGAGAGTACGGACGTCACGTGCATAAAATGGTGGATCATTTGATGACCATTGAAGATCGTGCCAAAAGACTTGAGCAGGCGCAGGTAGTCATTGAACTAATGGGCTTTTTGAACCCTCAGCTAAAGAATATCGAAGACTACAAGCATAAATTATGGGATCACCTGTTTTTTATGAGCAATTTCCAATTAGACGTGGATAGCCCTTATCCTATTCCTACCAAGGAAACCTATAAGCAGAAGCCCGATCCCATTCCTTATCCTAAGCGTAAAATTAAATATGCCCATTTAGGTAAAAACCTAGAATTGGTGATTGATAAAGCGATGGCGGAACAAGACCAAGAGAAAAAAGCAGGTTTTGCGCATGCTATTGCACATTACATGAAACTCGCATATAGCAACTGGCATAAAGAATTAGTACAAGATGATACCATTAGAGGAGAGTTAAACGCTATTACTGGTGGTGAACTTGAATTTAGCAATACTCCTTATATCAAACATCGCAATCAAAATTTTGAAAGAGATGAGTACCGTCCAGCAGGGGGTCGTTGGCAGGGTAATCGCAACAATAATAATCGCGGTGGACGCGGACCTAGTGGACCAGGCGGTGGCGGTGGCGGACGCAACAACAATAACCGCAATTTTAAAAAACGTTTTTAAAAAAGAATTTCGAGATATTAAAAAACCCATCAAGCTTCTGCGAGATGGGTTTTTTATTTCAACTATTTTATGAACTAGAATTTCGCTGGTGTTCCTAGTTTGGGTATACTCTTTTTAATAAAGGCTCTTAAATGATCGTTGCTCGTAGCTAAATCTTCTTTGCGTAAATACAT
>CAIJZF010000157.1 GCA_903825095.1 uncultured Bacteroidota bacterium
ATTGATTGGATGGTTAAAAATGTAAACAACAATAATGGCAATGTGGGTGTGTTTGGAATATCTTATCCAGGCTTCTATGCAACATTAGCAACACTTAGTAATCATCCCGCTTTAAAAGCAGTAAGCCCGCAAGCGCCCGTTACGGAATGGTTTATTGGAGATGACTTTCACCATAATGGCGCCTTTATGTTAGCCGATGGTTTTGCTTTTTATTCAGGATTTGGAAAACCAAGACCTAAACCAACCACTGTAGGACCCATAGGATTTAATTTTACCAACCCCGACAACTTCGATTTTTATTTACAAACAGGGGCTATTACCAATTTTACAAAAATAATGGGCGATAGTATTAAATTTTGGAATGATTTAATGGCTCATCCTAATTATGATGAATTTTGGCAAGTAAGAAACACCAGAAAACATGTTGAGGATATTAACCCCAATATTGCCACTTTAATTGTGGGTGGTTTATATGATGCAGAAGATTGTTTTGGTGCATGGAATTTATACAAAGCCATTGAAAGCAAAGCAAAAAATAATAATAAACTAGTGATGGGCCCTTGGTACCATGGGCAATGGGCAAGTAATGATGGTACACATTTAGGGAATGTTCAATTCGGATCAAATACCAGTGAGTGGTATGGTAAAAATATTGAACTTCCTTTCTTTAATTATTATTTGAAAAATAAAGGAAGCATTGAGCAAATTAAAGAAGCCAATATCTTTTTCTCAGGTTCTAATGAATGGAGACAATTACCCACTTGGCCAGTGGCTGACATGAAAATGCAATCTTATTTATTAAGTGACCACGGCAATTTAAAAGCAGGTAATAAAGCAACAACAGTTTCAGGTTATGAAGAATATATAAGTGATCCTGCTAAACCCGTTCCTTATATCTCTGATAACTATATGATGAAAAGCAAGCCTGCAAGACATTACAGAGAATACATGGATGATGATCAAAAGTTTACTTCAAGAAGAACCGATGTACTAGTGTATAAAACACCTGTATTAACCGAAGACCTTACCTTAGGTGGACCTGTAGTGGCCGACTTAATGGTGGCCATGTCTGGAACCGATGCCGATTTTGTAGTAAAATTAATTGATGTATATCCAGATAATTTTGAATACGAGAACAATAAAAAAGATTACTTAATGAGTGGCTACCAACAACTGGTAAGAGGGGAAATTATGAGAGGCAAGTATAGAAATAGTTTTGAAAAGCCAGAAGCCTTTGTGCCTAATAAACCAACCGCGGTTAAGTTTACCCTACCCGATATTGCACATACTTTCAAAAAAGGTCACCGCATGATGATTCAAATACAAAGTAGCTGGTTCCCGCTTGCAGATAGAAACCCACAACAATTCATGAATATTTACGAAGCAAAAGATAGCGACTTTAAAAAAGCAACTATTCGTATTTATCACGATGCATCTGTGATTCAGTTGCCAGTTTTGAAGAATTAAATCTCTTCGCAAAAAAAGCCTTCTTCTTTTATAGAGGAAGGCTTTTTTATTATTTTAAATTTTATAATAGATAGAATATAAAAATTATTTTACTGCGATTTTTAAACTGTTTTTAATTGAGAATAATTTTTTTAAGATCGGCTGTAAGGTTTTCAAATTCATCAGTAGCATTATTACAAAGTATAATAAGTGTGGCTCTGTTTTCAAGAAAGCGTATAATAATAGTTTTGTAGCCTGGGTTGTCTCCATTATGCCACACAATA
>CAIJZF010000158.1 GCA_903825095.1 uncultured Bacteroidota bacterium
AATGATAAAATATTTGGATTAAACACCGGTTTAGCGGTAATGAAAATTAATAGTGAGCTAGGCTATGAGCCTGTTACCTATAGTGAACTTACCGATGATGAAGAGTTTTGGGCAGGTTGCAAGAGCTGTGTGAATTATGATATTTTAATGAGTAAGGAACGAAAAAATTGTATGTGTACAGCCATGTTATATGAGCCTAAGCAAGAAGAGGAAATAAAAGAAGCGGCGCTGGAGTTCACTAACAATTCAAAATTATACGAACGCTTTATGAAAATAAAGCAAAGCAAATTATTAAACTGGTTTAGAAAATAATTAAGAAAATGGAAAAAGTAGTTTTAGGTTTTAGCGGCGGATTAGACACCACATACTGTGTTAAATATTTAACCGAAGAAAAAGGTTTAGAAGTACATAGTGTAGTAGTGAATACAGGCGGCTTTAGTGAAGAAGAATTAAAAAAAATTGAAGCACATGCTTATGCCTTAGGTGTGAAAACACATACTACTGTGGACGCGGTGAAAGGCTATTATGATAGTATTATTAAATACTTAATTTATGGCAATGTTTTAAAAAACAATACCTATCCTTTAAGTGTAAGTGCAGAGCGTTTAAGCCAGGCCTTGCATATAGCTGCACATGTAAAAAAATTAGGAGCAAATAAAGTAGCACACGGAAGTACTGGGGCTGGCAATGATCAAGTGCGTTTTGATATGATTTTTCAAATTATGATTCCAGGTGTTGAAATTTTAACGCCTATTCGTGATTTACAATTAAGTAGAGAAGCAGAAATTACTTATTTAAAACAGAAAGGTGTGCAAATGAATTTTGAAAAAGCAGCCTACTCTATTAATAAAGGTTTATGGGGCACAAGCGTGGGAGGTAAAGAAACCTTGCAGTCGAAAGGTATTTTGCCTGAATCGGCATGGCCAACTCCTATGACCAAGGAAGGGCAGCAGGAAGAAATGGTGATTGGTTTTGAAAAAGGAGAAATTAAATCGGTGAATAATAAAACCTTTAATCATCCTACTGAAGCTATTCAGTATATACAATCGATAGCATCAGCTTATGGTATTGGTAGAGATATTCATGTGGGGGATACTATTATTGGTATTAAAGGCCGTGTAGGTTTTGAAGCAGCAGGGCCCATGGTTATTTTAAAAGCACACCATGCTTTAGAAAAACATGTTTTAACAAAATGGCAATTATCATGGAAAGACCAACTGGCGCAGTTCTATGGCAACTGGTTGCATGAGGGTCAAATACTAGATCCGGTAATGCGTGATATGGAAGCTTATTTTACGAGTGCACAAGAACAAGTAACAGGAACAGTGTCTATACAACTTCATCCTTATCGTTTTCAAATTATAGGTATTGAATCGGCCAACGATTTAATGAGTGCGAAGTTTGGAAAGTATGGAGAAATGAATACAGGCTGGACAGGTAATGATGTAAGAGGCTTCACCAAAATATTTGGCAACCAAGTAAGCATCTTTCATCAAATAAAAGAATCGAATAAAAAGTAAACGATAAAGTATTATCGATTAAAGTATAAAATAACGAAGATGCAAAAACTAAATATTGGTATTGTGGGTGGAGCAGGGTATACAGGTGGTGAATTACTACGTGTATTAGTTCGCCATGCGCAAGTGCAAATTAATTTTGTGCATAGCACTAGTAGCGCCGGTCAATTAGTGAGCTCGGTACATACCGACTTATTAGGCGATACCGATTTAGTTTTCACAAATACTCTTCAAGATAATATTGACATTTTGTTTTTATGTCTAGGGCATGGAGAGGCTTTGAAGTTTTTAGCATCTAATACTATTTCGCCCAAAATAAAAATTATTGATTTGTCTCAAGATTTTAGATTAGCGACCAGTTCCAAACATGGAGAAAGAAATTTTGTATACGGTTTACCAGAATTAAATAAAGCAGCTATTCAAAAAGCTCAAAATATTGCCAACCCAGGTTGCTTTGCAACGGCTATTCAATTAGGCCTATTACCCTTGGGGGCTAAAGGCTTATTGAAAGACGTGTATACTACTGGTATTACAGGTTCCACAGGGGCTGGACAAGGCTTATCTAACACTAGTCATTTTAGTTGGAGAGCGAATAATATTCAACCTTATAAAACCTTGGAGCATCAACACTTGCATGAGATACAAGAAAGTTTACATCAATTACAAGGTCAT
>CAIJZF010000159.1 GCA_903825095.1 uncultured Bacteroidota bacterium
ATTATATTTTGATAATAGGCAGTAGAATCCATCGACACCCAACTGGCTTGGTTATGATTGATAATACCTTTATCTAATGCAATTAAGGTAGGCAGAATAAAAAAACTATTTAATGGAGAAGAAGCAGAGTCTTTATAATGAGATAAATTAGCAATGGTAAATTTACCCGTACCGTTTTCCAATAAAGCAAAGCTACCCACCACACCTGCACTATCCATCATTTTTACAACAGAGGCGTCAATAGTTACATTGTTCGGAGAACAGGCAAACAAGACTAGAGAGAAAACGAAGGCGAATAGATATTTTTTCATAGGATGCATATTTATCTTAATTATAAATAGGGACTTAATAAGTATATGATTTACTATTAAGTCCCTATTCTTAAAAACTTTTTGAAAGCTTATTCGATGCCTAATAATTCTACTTCAAAAATTAAAGTAGAGCCTGGGCCAATCATAGGACCTGCTTGACGATCGCCATAACCTAATTCAGCAGGGATATATAATCTCCACTTACTTCCAATTGACATTAAGGGTAATGACTCTTGCCATCCTTTAATAACCCCATTTAAAGGGAAGGTAATAGGCTCTCCTCTTTGAACAGAACTATCAAATACAGTTCCGTCAATTAAAGTGCCATGGTAATGACATCTTACTTTGTCTTTTATAGTAGGCTTAATAGTATCCTTTCCGGCTACTAAAATTTCGTACTGAATACCGTTAGGTAAACTAACGACACCTGGTTTTTTAGCATTTTTTACTAAAAATTCTTGTCCTGCTAACTTGTTAGCGGCTGATTTTTCTGCACTCATTGTTTCTTGGTATGTTTTAATACAATAATCTAATATACTATCAATAATAATTGACTTTCCTTCGAATCCTGCTAATAATCCTTTATTGAAAACAGCAAGATTAATTTTTTGTAAGCCTTGTCCATTCAAGCTTTGCGCAATTCTATACCCCAATGCATAAGAGGCACTGTCTTTAACATTTTTAATGACTAAAGGGGGCGTAACACTCATGGTTAATTTAGTATTTCCTACTTTCAATGGTTTCACAGGTACTGCTTTAACAGTGGCTGGAGGACTAGCTGGCTTTGGATTTGTTTGAGCCTGCGCCAATTGCATAAAAGAAATGGCTGCCAAGACTAAAATTTGTTTTTTCATTACACTATTTTTAAAGATAGAAAGAGGACAAAAATACATTAGATATTTAATAATTCGGTAATTCTTTGTTCTACTTTCTCAAAACCCATTTCAGCCACCACTGCCTTCATTTTCTCCCCTATAATTGCCGTACCTAAATTCCCGATACTGCCTTCATGGGTATGCATTATCTCTGTAGAATAGGTAAATTTACCCGATTCAATGGCTGCTCCCACTTGCTTATAGGCATCTCTAAAAGGCATACCCGTTAAAACCAGTTTGTTCACTTCCTCCACACTAAATAAGTATTGGTATTTGGCATCTTCCAATATGTCTTTTTTGACTTCCATATTTTGTATCATTAAAGAAGCCATCTCTATGCAATTTTTTAATTGTGTAAAAGCAGGAAATAAATGCTCTTTCAACAATTGTAAATCACGATGA
>CAIJZF010000160.1 GCA_903825095.1 uncultured Bacteroidota bacterium
CTCCCATTTTGAACAGTATTCAAGTATTTCCTTTAGATCAACAAGAACAAAGGCCTTGTCATTAATAGTTTGCATATTATTTGGAATAGGTATGGAATTTTATCAAAAATATTTCGTGCCATCTAGAGGTTTTGAAGTGGGTGATATGTTAGCAGATGCCATAGGAGCCTTACTAGCCTTGCCTTTTTTTAATATGGTGAAGCATTATATTCAACCAAAAGTGAAATCAATATAAATGGGTATTGAAAAAGATATACAACAAACGAATTTCAGAAATGAATTTCAAAAAATGGGTATCAATATCATTTATACTGCTAATTGGTTAAATGAAAAGATGGGCCAAATTTTAGCAACAGAAGATATTACCCAACAACAATATAATATTTTAAGAATTTTAAGAGGCAGCGATGCTCCTTTAAGTACTTTAAAAATTAGAGAGCGCATGCTAGACAAGATGAGCGACACCAGTAGAATTGTAGACCGCTTAATTGTAAAGGGCCTAGTAGAAAAAACGGCCTGCTTAAAAGATAAAAGATTAGTAGATATTACTGTTTCTAAAAAAGGTTTACAATTATTAGAAAAATTAGATAGTCTAAACGACCATATTGATGCTGTATTAAAAGGGGTGAGTGAAAAAGAAGCCCAAGCAATGAATCAGATTTTAGATAAACTTAGAGAGCATAGCAATACTATATAAATTAAATAAGCCACCATGCGTTTTACATTGAGTATCCTATTTATAGGATTTTTTATTTTTACAAAAGCACAACCCGCATTAAACGATAAAAATGTTTTTGAATTTAGAGGCGTATGGGTTGCCACTGTTGAAAATATAGACTGGCCTAGTAAAAGAGGTTTATCGAATCAAACGCAGAAAGAAGAATTTATAGCCATACTAGATAGGCATCAAAAAAATGGCATGAACGCTATTATTATGCAAGTGCGTCCTTCGGGTGATGCCTTTTACCCCTCTACTTTAGAGCCTTGGAGTGAATACCTTATGGGCACGCAGGGCCTACCTCCTAGCCCTTTTTATGACCCATTAGAATTCATGATTAATGAAACACATAAAAGAGGTATGGAGTTTCATGCATGGATAAATCCTTACCGTGCTGTATTCAATGTAAAAAAATCAAGTGTAGCGCCAAGTCATATTTCTAAAATACATCCTGAATGGTTTTTAACCTATGGAGATAAAAAATATTTTAACCCAGGCCTTCCTCAAGTATGGCAACACACTAACCGAATTGTAAGAGACTTAGTAAGCAGGTATGATATTGATGCCATTCATATGGATGATTATTTTTATCCCTACCGTATTGCTGGTAAAGAATTCCCCGATGAAAAAACCTATCAACAAAACAGCAGAGGTTTAAGCAAGGACGATTGGAGAAGAAGTAATTGCGATACTATTGTTAAACAATTATATGCTAGCATTCACCAAATAAAGCCAGGCGTTCAGTTTGGTATTAGCCCCTTTGGTATATGGCGCAATAAATCAAAAGATGCAAAAGGCAGTGAAACCAAGGCAGGTCAAACCAATTACGATGACTTATACGCCGATATATTATTATGGTTAGAAAAAGGTTGGGTAGATTATATAGCGCCTCAAATTTATTGGGAACATGGACATCCACTTGCGAATTACGATACCATTCTTGATTGGTGGGATCAAAATAGTTATGGAAAAAATTTATACATAGGTCATGGTATCTATAAAGCAGGAACTAATACAGCTTGGAGAGATAAAGACGAACTGCCCTATCAAATAAAAAGACTGCGTGGTTTAAAAAATACTAGTGGTAGCGCTTATTATAGTAGTACTAGCTTTAAAAACAATATGAATAATTGGAACGATAGCTTGCAACAAAACTATTATCAAAAGCCAGCCCTAATGCCTACTATGCCTTGGCTAGTGCAGTATAAAGTAGAAGCACCCCTGGTAAATAAGCAAAGCCCTAACAGCTATCAAATACAAGTGAAGTCAATCAGCAGTATTAAACAATATGCCATATTAGAAAGTACAAATAATCAATTTTCGGTGGCTGCTATTCTAATGCCCGATAGTAAAATGATAAATCTAAATGCCTTAGGTATTCAGAAAAAAACGAACACGCAGTACTGGCTAGTAGCTATAGGAAAACAAAATCAATTAAGTAGTTTGGTCGCACTAAACTAATGCTGAATAATAATATACTAATCGTAGACACGCTTTAATAAAGACTGCTCATTGGCTTTAATGATTAATGGAACATGTTCCACTACCGTCATATCATTGTCTAGTCCAAAGGCTTTTTGATCGCTTTGTGACAACTGCTTGATATTAAAGTATACATCCATAATAAAGTCTTCTCTAATAGATAATTCATTTTCAATAGAGAAGAAACTTTCAATAATCACATAAGTAATATCGGTATGAAAATCTTTACTCTTTAAAGATTCATATTTACTATAAATGCCCAATTCCTGAGACTCATTTAATTCCTGCATCACCTTTTTAAAACATAGGTTCACGCGGGGTTGAATTCTAAAGCCTAATTTAAAATCCACACGCATTACTTTGTCATCCACTAATTCACGAATAGAATATTCCATTCCATATGGAGAATCGGTTCTGTCAATATGTAAAAACCAATAAATATCGGCGCGTTTTGGTTTTCTATTTAATATAGAATCAATAATACGGTGTTCAATCTCTCTGTGATTATTGGCCTTGGTCAAATACACCAAGTGCGTTGCATATTTAGGTATATCCTTATCGCTACTTAATTCAGTAAGCGGTTCTAGGTAATCTTTCAATTTTACAAAGTCCAAATAACGATTGGTAATTTTTCTTGCTCTATGCCAAATCATCATTACAAAAATCATGCTGAAAGAAAATATAAA
>CAIJZF010000161.1 GCA_903825095.1 uncultured Bacteroidota bacterium
TGATACTATTGCCGCTTTTCATGTAAGCACATTGAATGCTAAATTTTTAAATCCCAAAACTAGAAATAGCGCACTAGATTATTACTATATTTTGCAAAAAAAGTAATTAATCTTTTATTCTAGGTAGGTTTATGCTTTTATTGTATTTTAAGATTACCCCAAATACTAAACCCATAAAAGATCCTAATGCCATACCCCTCAATACATCAAATGGATAATGCACGCCATTATATATCCTAGAATAGGCGACTAATAATGCACAAGACAATAGCACTACTTTAAACCAATTATACTTCTTGGGTAATACAATGAATAATAAAATTGTAAATGAAAAGAAGTTAGAAGCATGGGAAGATACATACCCATATAAGCCACCAGGACCCGCCTTACTTAAATGAATAAATGATTTCAAATATATTTCATGCGATGGCCTTAATGTTTTCATAAAGTATTTAAAAAAGGTAGAAACCTTATCACTTAAAATGATTAAGGTTATTAATGCTGCAAGGCAAATCCAGCCTTTCTTTTTAAATTCTTTAAAAAGAATAAAAATGATATATACATAAAGGGGTATCCATATATTGGTAGTGCTAATTTGATACATTAATTCATCCCAGAAAGCATTGTGATGGCTATTGATACATTTAAACAATTCTAGATCTGCATTATTAAGGAACTCATTCATTTACTTTAATTTTTTATAAATTTTGGCTTACCTATTTGTTTGGGATCAATATCGGTAAAAAATTTAGTTAAACTATAGAATACGTATTACCAAACTGTTATCTTAATATTATAAAATCTTTATTTTAAATTCAATTTTAATATTCTTTTTTGTATTCATTTACAATTCTAGGCTTTGAGCTTAAACTTTACAATATGATAATGCCCTTACATCATAATATTTTTTTTATGGTTATTTAAAGTTCTAATTTGGTCTCAAAATTAATATTATGCCAGTATTTAATGATCTTTCAATCGAAAAAAAGTACCTCATCAATGAGTATGATGGTGACAATGTACTGTTAGTGGAACCCATCATGAAGACAGAATCATGTGTTTTAATTTTAATACATGAAGATGTTGAATCTATTGTTTGGAAAAAATTAAATGATACTATTTTTGAAATTATTGAAGAACTAAGTGAAGAAAAAGTAGAAGAATACGATTTGTTATTCGAAGAGGATGAAGAGGATGATTTTGAAATCGATTAATTGAAATCGATTAATTGAAATAGAATAATTTAAGCAAAATTTATGAAAAAATTTATTTGTCTGGTACAATTCATTTGTGCCTTTGTTATAGTTGTATCTGCCCAAGAAACAACACATTCCCATGCATTGGGTACTAGTTTACAATTTCCCAATATATTGGGCTACCAAACCTTAAAATGCGATCTTCATCAGCACACTGTTTTTTCTGATGGTGATGTTTGGCCAAGTATTCGTGTTAGAGAGTCATTAATGGATAATTTAGATGCTATTTCCTTAACGGAACATTTGGAATATCAACCACATTTAGGGGATATTCCTAACAAAGACAGAAATAGATCTTACCAAATTGCATTAAAAGAAGCTAAAGACCATAATTTAGTAATTATCAGAGGTTCTGAAATAACGCGTGCCATGCCTCCTGGTCATAGCAATGCTGTATTCATCCAAGATGCTAATAAATTACTTTTCACCAATTACTTGGATGCTTATAAAGAAGCTAAAAACCAAAATGCCTTTGTATTCTGGAATCACCCTTATGAAACACCCAAAAACGATTATATTAGTTTTTTGAATGAAGTAAATAAAAAATTAATAGATAGCAATTTAATACAAGGCATTGAAGTGGTTAATACGCACAACTATTCTGCAGAGGCTTTGCAAATAGCCTACGATCGTAATTTAACTTTAATGGGTACAAGTGATATTCATGGCTTAATTGAATGGGATTATAAAAAAGGTCCTAAAGGCACTGAAGGACATAGACCCATTACTTTGGTATTTTCTAAAGACAGAACGCAGGAAAGTATTAAGTCGGCTTTATTTGATCGTAGAACAGTAGTTCATTACGACAATACCTTAATAGGAAGAGATAGCTTATTAATTCCGTTGATTAATGAATGTTTGGTGATAAAAAAATCCTTTTATGAGCCAAAATCATTGGTTTTGACAGTCGTATTGGAAAATGTTTCCTCTTGTAATTTTATCTTACAAAATTTTAGCCAATATACACTAGTAGAAAATACCGATTTAATTGAAATCGAAGGTAAATCAACCATTACACTTCAATTTAAGACCAAAGAAATTTTGAAAAAATTAGATTGGACATTTAATGTTTTGAACGCAGTGAATGCGCCCAATTCACATCCTATAGTTAAAAAAATAATTATTTTGTAGTATAATACTGCCAATTTAGTAATCATAGCATAGTAGTACTTAACAGAACCCTATTATAACTTAGTAGTATTACATGGCTATGTATTCTATTCAAACAGTTAATTTTTAAAATAATAAATGAAATTTATTCTATTAAATTTTTTATCAATTGTATTATTTACAATTCAGTTGAATAGTCAGCCCCTTACTGCTAAAAAATTGCCCATTGCTAAAAACAAGATAATAGTAATTGCGCATAGGGGAGACCATACTCTTGCTCCTGAAAACAGTTTATTGGCTATACAAAATGCAATTAAGGATGGAGCAGATTATGTTGAATTGGATATCAGAACCACACAAGATAGTCAATTAGTTTTAATGCATGATGCTACTGTTGATAGAATGACCAATGGTTATGGTAAAATTGCAGAAATGAAATTTGATAGCATTAGAAGTTTAAAACTGTTTAATAAAAATAATGCACTTTCAGATACATTATCAGTGCCCACATTTGAAGAGGCGCTAGCCATTTGTAAAAATAAAATTAATATTTACCTCGATTTTAAAAACGCCGATGTAAAAAAAGTATATGAAATTATTCAAGTTGCCCATATGCAAGATCAAATGGTAGTATATATTAATACACCTATACAATATGTAGCATGGCGAAAGCAAGTACCTTCTATGCCGCTTATATTAAGTTTAAATGCTAAAGTAAAAGATAGCATAGAAATGTATAAATATTTATCCAATGTTAATATTGATATCTTAGATGGTAATTGGAACGAATACACCCAAGAAACTGTTCGTGCCTCTTTATTAAAAGGTATTCCAGTATGGGCCGATATGCAAGCAGCTGTTGAAGGAGAAGCCTATTGGAACAAAGGTATTGAACTAGGACTATCAGGTATACAAACCGATCACCCCAAAGAGCTTATTCAATATTTGCAAAAACTATCATTGGCTCCTAAAATCAAGTTATAATTATTTCAATAATTTTAGCTTCAATAATCTTAGGTACAACAATCTTGAGTACAATAATATTGAATTCATTAATCTTGAATAATAGTACCCGATACTTTTTTATGTTCTGATCTTTGCTCTTGCTCATTATCCATTCTTGGGCCTTGTTGAATTTTTCTCCAATCTATGGGCTGATTGTATTTCTTCATTGCTTTATTCCAATCAAAAACTTCTTGACTAGGGAACTCAAAATAATAGGGAGTATAATCGGGTTTGTTGGTGAAAAAGTCGGTTAATAAAGAAGCAGTAATATCATATTGGTTTACATAAGGCACCGCTAAAATATTATACATTACTTTTAAAATAGATCCGAAATTAGCATGTGTTTGTGAGACATAATTCTTTTTTACATAAGGCCCAGCCATCATGAGTATACTTCTATGTGCGTCAATATGGTCAATGCCTCCTTGAGGGTCATCTTCAGTTACAATAACCAACATATCTTTCCAATAAGGAGTTCTACTTAAAAAATGCAATGTTCTGCCTAGGGCTAAATCGTTGTCAGCAACAAAGGAGGCCGTAAATGGATAGCCATCTTCTGGTCTAGTGTCTGCCGTATGGTCATTAGGTAGCATCATAGTAATTAATTGCGGCAGACTATCCTTTCCGTTTAACCATTTCTTGGTAAACTCTTCTTCAAATTGATTCATTCTAAATTGATCAGGAATATTCATATTAAAACCAGCAAAATTATGAGAAGTATTTGCCCAAACTCCTTTTTGCATAGGTACCATTACAATATGTCCTGCACCAGTAGCTGTATCATTCCAGTCTTCTCTCACATGAGCTGTTTCATTGGCTTGCCCAAAATTATAATAGCTAATTTTTTTTCTATCTAATGCTTCCCATAATCCTCCAATTTCTGCGTAATCTTCAGGGTCCATACTTCCTGTAGATCCAGGGAATCTTCTACCAGGTGCTGTAGAAAAGTAGTCGGCTGTTTTTTCAGTACTAGAATTTGCTTCCACCCACTCATTAGGAATAACGCCCATCATCCAATGATGTCCATGAATGGAGGCATCGCTATCGCAATAAAAATTATCACTTAATGAAAATTGCTTAGCAATTTTATGATGATTAGGTGTGACATTTACGTTTTTAACAATTCCATTTTTACCCATCAGATTTACATCTAAACCGAATCTGGCAATAGCACTCTCACCTCTGATATTTTTCATTTGACCATATACCTCATCAAAAGTTCTGTTTTCTTTAGAAATAAATACAATATGTTTTATAGGACTTTCTTTACTACCAGGTAATACAGGTAAGGGCAGGCTATCGGTTTGCGATTTTGTGACAAAAGTATTTTCAATGGTTTGTTTTGTATACGCTTTTAATATTTCTATACTTGGGTTTTCTATTTTTTGGAAACTACCTAACTGAATATCGCCAATATAACTTCCTTGAACAGGTATTTTGAAATTTTTACCACCATTGGGGCCTGCACCTAAACCTCTGCAAGAAGTTACATAAATAGTTTTATCGTCATTAGAAAGTTTAACGCGTGTTGTGCCCCAACCAGTAGGAATTAAACCAATTGTTTTTGCACTAGCCAATTCAATTTTAGCCACTGCATTGAAACCTAATAAGGCTACAAATAAATATTTTTCGTCTTTAGTTAAATCAATGCCAAAGGGTAGTAAACCTCTTAATTTATCTATTCTTTGATCAACTTTTATAGGAATATGCTTCGCAATTCTGCCTCTTTTATAATCAATGACTGCGATATTGTCATTGGTAGCATTCGTTACATAGGCAAATTTACTACCCACCACAATGGAATTAGGACTTGCACCACCAATCACTTCTGCATCTTCAATAAGCTCTCCTAGTAACATTCCA
>CAIJZF010000162.1 GCA_903825095.1 uncultured Bacteroidota bacterium
TACATTTGATATGGTGGAAATAGGCAAGATGGGTATGAGCCTAGGTGTTCAAAAATTCTTCTTCCCATTTTTATTCTTAGGCTTTGGCATCTTTGCTGCTTTATTTCCTTTTCATACATGGGTACCCGATGGTCACGCATCTGCGCCTACAGCAGCTTCTATGTTTTTAGCAGGTATTTCTATGAAACTAGGTGGCTATGGTTGTTTACGTATGGCCGCTTTAATGCCCGATGCAGCGCATAGTTATTCATGGATCATCATTTTATTGGCAACCATTGCCATTATTTATGGTGCATTCGCCACCATGATGCAAACCGATTTAAAATACATCAATGCTTACTCTTCCATTAGTCACTGCGGCTTTGTAATACTTGGAATTGGCATGTTGAATAAAACTTCTATTAACGGTGCAGTGATACAAATGGTATCTCATGGTTTAATGACTGCCTTATTCTTCGCCGCAATTGGTATGATCTATTCTAGAACACATACTAGAATGGTGGCACAATTAGGGGGCTTATTAAAAGCCATGCCATTTATCTCTACGGTATTTGTGATTGCTGGTTTATGTTCTTTAGGACTACCAGGCTTCAGCGGATTTGTGGCCGAGATGACTGTATTTATGGGCTCTTGGCAAAACCCAGATGGAGTATATCGTGCTGCTACAGTAATATCTGCAGCATCTATTGTGGTTACTGCAGTTTATATATTACGTGCCACAGGCAGAACCATTATGGGCCCTATCTCTGATGAGCATGCTTTGTTAAGCGATGCTAGTTGGAATGAAAAATTAGCAGCCGGTTTATTAATCATAGGAATTTTAATTATTGGATTAGCGCCCTTTTTAATTAACCAATTAATTATGCCTAGTACCGATTTTTTAATGATCAACATTAATAAAGCCATTACCCTTAAATAATTTCGCCTCATGTCATCTAACATTTTTATATTACTAAGACAGGAGCTTCTACTAAGCTTACTTATTTTTATTTTACTATTTATTAAAATTGGTAAAGAGAGAAGCAATGAAAGCATTTTAAATTTAATCAATGGCTTATTGCTTGTCAATTTAGCAGCTGGTTTATTTGGTATGAGTGAAGGGGGTATTTTCAATGGTATGTTTACCACTAATGCTTTTATTGTACTAGAAAAAAATATATTAAACCTGGCCTTATTAATTATTTCCATGCAATCATACGCATGGTTAAAGAACCATAAACAATTGGCTGAATTTTATTTATTAATCTTCACCTCTTTATTAGGTATGTTCTTTATGATTTCAAGTGGTAATTTATTAATGTTCTACCTAGGCCTTGAAATGTCTACCATTCCCCTAGCTGCTGCAGCTAATTTCGATTTAGCTAAAAGAAAATCATCAGAAGCGGCAATGAAATTAATTTTATCATCTGCTTTTTCTTCAGGTATTTTATTAATGGGTATTTCTTTTATATATGGCACAACGGGTACGCTTAGCTTCGATGTCTTAACGGCACATATTACAAATAACCCCATGCAAATATTTGCA
>CAIJZF010000163.1 GCA_903825095.1 uncultured Bacteroidota bacterium
CGCTTGTTTCTTCTTCTTTCTTTTTTTGCCAGTCGGTCATTTTACCGCGCAGTTCTTTTTCCACTTCTTCTCTAATAGCATCGGTAGGCTCGAAGTTGTGTTGACATTTTGGGCAGGTTACGTTGTAATTGGACATGTTACAAATATAAATAAAAACCCCGTCATTTTTATGACAGGGTTTGTGCGGAAGAGGAGATTCGAACTCCCACGCCCGGGTATGGGCGCTACCACCTCAAGGTAGTGCGTCTACCAATTTCGCCACCTCCGCGGTCGAATTGCAAATGTACAAAAAAAGAGTCCCGAGTGATGCCCGGGACTCTTATAAATATCAATCTTAATGAAGATTATAAAGAAGCAATCACATCATTTGCAGAACGAACATAGTCTGCATTTTTTGCAGCTTCTGCCATTTTAATACAAGTTTCAGCACTTGCTCTTGCACCTTTTTTATCGCCTAATTCTTTTTGCGCTTTTGCTTTTAAAAGAAATAACCAATAAGCAGTGGGTGTAGACTCAATAGCTTTGTTTACACTAGCTAATGCTTTTGCATAATCTTTATCCATATCAAAATAGAAATTAGCTGCTGCTTGGTACGCGGCACCTGTTACGCTGGCACCAGAAGTAGAAGCTTCTACTTGTTTACGAATAGTCGATTTAATATCTGTTTTAATAGGAATGTTTACCATTGTTTTAGCCCACTTTAAAGAAATAGTAGCTGTCTCTGGTGTAATATTTCCAACACCAATTGTAAATGTTTCAGTGTTAGTGCTAGTTATTTCAGGCTTCACTTTTAAACGCACTACATCTTCTGCTTCTTTGTATTCAAAACTTCCCCAACCTTTAGAGTTCGTATTGAAAATAATAGTCCACTCATTTTCTCCAGGAATTGTAAATAAACCATAAGAACCAGCAGCTAAAGTTTTATCTCCAATAGTTACAGGATCTGAAAAAGTTACCTTGGTGGCTCCATTCGCGCCAGTTCTCCAAACAATACCAGTAGGCGCTAATAAAGTACCATTTCCAAAAGCCGCACGGCCTTTAAGACCTGGTCTTGAATAAACGATTTCAATTTTTCCTAATCCAAAATCTTGAATAAGCGTTTGAGTAGGGCTAGCTGCTGGCATTTTAATTTGTGCTGTAGCAGTCAAGCTTAATAATGTAGTTAAAACAAAAAGTATTTTTTTCATGTGCAATTTTTTAGACAACAAACCTAGTTTATTTCTAGGTAGTAAATGTGTATTTTTTGTTATTTTTTAAAGGCGGGATGGAAGCGATCCAGGGTATCTCTAAGGTATTCTCTATTAATGTGCGTGTAAATTTCTGTGGTGGTGATACTTTCATGGCCTAACATTTCTTGAACCGCTCTTAAGTCGGCACCACCTTCCACTAAATGGGTGGCAAAGGAATGTCTAAAGCTATGGGGTGATATCGATTTTTTAATACCCGATTTTAAAATAAGGTCTTTAATGATATAAAATATCATTACCCTGCTCAGTCCCTTGCCACGGTTATTTAAAAACAAAATGTCTTCACAGTTTTTGGCAGGTGTTTGATGAATGCGAATAGTGTCTTTATAAATTTTAATAAACTTTATGGCATCTGACCCAATGGGAATAAGTCTTTCTTTATCGCCTTTCCCAATCACTCTTATAAAGCCAACATCTAAATACAAACAGGATATTTTTAAGTTAATGGCTTCTGTAACCCTTAAGCCAGAACTATACATGGTTTCTAAAATAGCTTTATTGCGGCCGCCTTCTGGTTTACTAAGATCTATTTGACCAATTAATTGTTCAATTTCTTCAAAACTTAAAACATCGGGAAGTTTGCGTCTTGTTTTAGGGCTTGGCAGTAAGGTGGTTGGATTGACAGTGCAGATTTGTTCTAATAAACAATATTTGAAAAACGATTTAATGCCTGAAATGATTCTAGCTTGAGAAGTAGGGGCCATCTCCATTTCTCCAATACATTGTATGAATGATTGTAAATGTTGTAATGTCACATCTGCAGGGCTCAGCGGTTCTTCATTCGATTCAAGATAGTTGGTTAATTTATCAATGTCTCTTAAATAGGCTTCCACAGAATGAGCGCTTAACGACTTTTCAAGTTGCAAGAATGCTTTGAAACCTTTTTTATAGGGAGCCCAATTCATATACTTGAATAAAAGATTTGATAGTTATACATTAATGATTTTATTTCGCGTCAGATTAATCATCAATATGAAAGTAAATTTAAGGTCATTTAAGCAGAAAGTGAGGCATAACGGGAAACAATTAAAATCATTTCTTAGAAAAATAGAAAAGAACACGCCTAAAGGACTTGATCAATTAACACAAAAAATTAGCCCCTTAGTTTGGAAAGAGATAGATTGTTTATCATGTGCCAATTGTTGCAAAACAATGAGCCCTACATTTACACCCACCGATATTAAAAGAATTTCAAGTCATTTAGAAATGACACCGGCTGCTTTTAAAGAAAAGTATTTGGAATACGATAAGAAGGATAAAGATTGGTTGAATAAATTACAGCCTTGTCAGTTTTTAAATTTGAAAACCAATAAGTGTACTATTTATGAAATTAGACCAGCAGACTGTGCTGGATTTCCACACTTGACCAAAAGAAAAATGACCGAGTACATGCATGTGCATAAGCAAAATGTTGAATTGTGCCCAGCTACCTATAAAATGGTAGAGAAAATGCAGGAGCTGATTGGATAATACTTATTAGAAATAGACATCCTCAAAAAAGGCCAATTCCCATATTTGTTTTTCATTTAAGAAAATGGAGATAATATCAAACTGTAAGTATTTCCACTGAGGGTTTTGGTATTGATAATGCGCCGCTGCATTTTTTAAAAACTGCATTTTTTGTTTGTTTATAAATTGTTCTGGATAACCAAATTCAATACTGGTTCTGGTTTTTACTTCAATAATATGCAAGCGTTTGTCCTTGCTAGCAATGATGTCTATTTCTAAATGACTATATCTCCAATTTCTTTGAAGTATCTCATAGCCTAATACAATAAGGTGCTGGACAGCTGTATTTTCCCCAAAAATCCCAATTTCTTTGTTGCTCATTTAAAATTCATTTAGCTTTATACTATAGCCCAAACATCGACATTTTATCTACATGCAAAAAGCGTATAAATTACTAGGAAAACATAGGCATTATGATTGGGGAGGTAAGACCTTTCTTCCTAATTTAATGGGCGTAGAGAATGTAAATCATTTGCCTTATGCTGAATATTGGATGGGGGCGCATGCTTTAGCAGCTTCGACTATACAAACGCCAGATGGAGAGAAAGACCTAGCGCAATTTATAAAAGAACAACCCATTCAATGGCTAGGGAAAGAAGTAGCCACTAAGTTTAAAACACTGCCATATTTATATAAAATTTTGGATGTGCAGGAGATGCTAAGTATTCAAGTGCATCCCAGTAAAGAAAATGCAGTTATTGGTTTTAAAGCAGAAGAAGCCAAGGGTATCTCCATTGATGCAGCCAATAGAAATTATAAAGACGAGAATCATAAACCAGAGGTGATGGTGGCGCTGAGCGATTTTTGGTTACTACATGGTTTTTTAGCGCCAGCCATTTTAGAAGAAAGGTTGAATAGTTGTATTTATTTCAGGCCCTTAATGAATGAATTTAGAGGGGTGGATTATCAAAACCTTTATTCATTTTTTATGCAGCTACCCATGGAGGCATCTGATGCTATTTTAAAACCATTATTAGAAGAAGCAGCTGAGGCTGTTGCAAGAGGAACAGTTACTAAAAAGGATCCACATTTCTGGGCGCATAAATATTATGCGGACGGGATTCCCGCAAAAAATATTGATAAAGGAATTTTCTCCATTTATATTTTAAACATTGTAAATATTCCAAAGTACCAAGGTATTTTTCAAGGGGCAGGCATATTACATGCTTATTTAGAAGGACAGAATATAGAATTAATGGCGAATAGTGATAATGTTTTAAGAGGAGGATTAACAC
>CAIJZF010000164.1 GCA_903825095.1 uncultured Bacteroidota bacterium
AATCTCTCTGCCATACAACCTAAAACACCCACTAACATTCCTGGTTTTTGTTCTTTGTACTATCTAAACTCGGTTAATCTTTATCGAACAGTAAGTTCTGCCTTCTCTCTAATGGAACAAGTATTAATTAAAATTAAATCCGCCATCTCCAAATTACGTGTACTACCATAACCATTCTTCTCTAAGATAGATGCCACCACTTCGCTGTCTGCAAAGTTCATGGCACAACCATAGCTTTCTATCAGAAAGAACTTAGTAAAAGGCGCTTTATTTTCAGCAGATACATAGGCTTCCCCTTGTCTTAGCTCGTCGTGTTCCTTGGTCGCCGTTGTGAATAATTCCATTCAAATTGGTTTGAAACGCAAATTTAGTTAAAAAAGTAGAATGTGTCAACTTGTCAGCTAGAACTTCTAATTATTTGATAATGAAACCCTTACTTAGTATATTGAACATATGTGTTAATAATTTATATATAATTAGAAATCAATGATTTATCAAAGGCTTCCTATATTTGAAAAAATATTGAGTTACATGCGAAAAAGTCTGCTTACAGTTTTAGTTTTTATAGGTGTACAGACAGTTATAGGTGTGCAGACATTAATGGCTCAAAATATAGCAGTGGCCAAACTAAGGTCAGAAACTTCAAGATCTATAAAAAAAGACAACGATACCAGTTATTACAATTGGAAGCAAGGGGGCATGTATAATTTTAATTTATCACAAAGCTCTTTAAGCAACTGGGCAGCGGGGGGTGATAATTTTAACATGGCTATTAATAGTTACTTTAATTATTATGCCTATTTCCAAAAGCCTCGTCAAAGCTGGGATAATAATTTAGATCTGAATTTAGGCTTTGTACAATCTACTAGTTTAGGGGGAAGAAAAAATGATGACAGAATAGATGTCTTAAGTAAATATGGTTACCGTATTGATACAACCGGTATGTGGTACTTGTCAGGTTTATTCAATTTTCGTTCACAGTTATTTGATGGTTATAGCTTTAGTGGGTCTAATGCCAATTTCACTTCTTCTTTCTTGTCACCTGCCTATATTATTTTATCTGCGGGATTGGACTTTAAACCTAATAATACTTTCTCGGTTTTCTTTTCTCCTTTAACATCAAGAACTACTTTATTATTAAATACAAGGCTTTCTAATTTGGGTAGTTATGGTGTACCTGTTGGAAAAAAGATAAATAGAGAGACGGGTTTATTTGTAACGGTGAATTATAATAATACCATTGCACCCAACATTACGTATAAAGGTCGTGCCGATTTTTTCTCTAACTATTATGAAAAGCCAGAAAATATTAATTTATACATGACCAACATGTTTACTTTTAAAATTAATAAGTATTTCTCGGCAACTTATAGTTTAGATTTAATGTATGATGATAAAATTAAAATCTTTGGCCCTTTGAAGAAATCTCCCGGGCTTCAATTAAAAAGTATAATTGGAATTGGTTATCTAAAAAACTTACAAGTAAAAAAGACCATTCTAAAGCCTAAGATTTAGTAATAGCCTTTAGTGTATGTTTTATCTTATTCGCTTTATGCGTTAGATCCTGATAGTCTTTACTGATAATGGTTACATGGCCCATTTTTCTACCTGGCTTGGTTTGTTTTTTACCATATATATGTACAAATACATTATCCATTTTCAAGACTTCCTCTAGTCCTTCATAATGAACCTCACCGCTATAGCCTTCGCTACCAATAATATTTACAATGGCAGAAGGCAAGATAGCATCGGTATTGCCTAAAGGGTAGTCTAGTAAAATTCTTAGTAGCATATCATACTGGCTACTATAATTTGCTTCAATAGTATGGTGTCCGCTATTATGCACACGAGGCGCTGTTTCATTTACCCATACATCGTCGTTGCCATCAATAAATAATTCAATAGCAAATAAACCGGGGCTATTTAAACCTTGTACTACTTTTCTAGCAATGGCCTGAGCCTTCCATAAAACTTTTTCTTCCAACTTAGCTGGGCTTAATTGATAATCCAATAAATTATATACGGGATCAAAAATCATTTCAGCAGGAGGGTAAATAATAGTTTCTCCTTTGGCATTCATGCCCACAATAAGTGCAATTTCTTTTGCAATTTTTATTTTCTGTTCTAATACAGAAGGAACATTAAAGCCCAATTCAATTTCTTTTTCGCTAGCTATTATTTGAACGCCTTTCCCATCATAACCACCTTCAGCCATTTTATGCACTGCTGGTAGTAAGGAAATATGGTTTAATAAATCGGATTGTTTTTGCGTAATAACAAAAGAGGCAGTGGGAATTTCATTTTCTTTATAAAACTGCTTCTGTAAAATTTTATTTTTAATGGTGCGAATAGCGCTAGGCTTGGGGTATACTTTAACGCCTTCGGCTTCTAGTTTTTCTAAGGCATCTACATTTACCGCTTCAATTTCTATGGTAATGGCGTCTAAACCTTTTCCGAAATTATAAACGGCATCAAAGTCTTGGATATTACCTAAGGTAAAATGATGACATAAATGAGCGGCAGGGCAATGGGCATCATTTTCTAGTACGTAGGTAGTAGCGTCATAGTTAGCGGCAGCTTGCAACAACATTCGTCCTAATTGACCCCCACCTAAAATGCCTAATTTCATTTTACTATCTTTTGGCAAAGATAAGGTTCTTGGACAAGTTTTCATTTTGCATAGCGCTGAAAAGAGATTAATTTTGTTTACTTATTCATCTAGTCATTAATTAAGGTACTATGTCAGCACTGCCCATTATTACTGTAAAAGACCTCGTAAAATCCTATGGCGATTTTAAAGCAGTCAAAGGCATCAGCTTTGAGGTAAAAGAAGGGGAGATATTTGGACTCTTAGGCCCCAACGGTGCAGGAAAGTCAACCACCCTTGAAATTATTGAAACTTTAAGGCAAAAAACAAGTGGTACAGTCATGGTGAATGGTTTTGACTTAGACAAGTCTCCAGAGTCTATCAAAAAAATGATAGGCGTTCAATTACAAATCGCCGGCTTTTATCCTAATTTAAATTTAACTGAGCTTATTCATTTATTTGTGGGTTTATACCAAAATGAAATGGATGCTACAGCGCTTTTACAAAAAGTGAATTTAGAAGACAAGGCCAAAGCAAAGTTTAAAGAATTAAGTGGGGGACAGAAGCAAAGGTTTTCTATTGCCACAACTTTAATAAATAAACCTAAAATCATATTCTTAGACGAACCTACTACAGGATTAGACCCTCAAGCAAGAAGAAATTTATGGGACTTAATTAAAGAAATTAGAGACAATGGCACTACAGTAATTATAACCACTCATTATATGGATGAGGCAGAAGTGTTATGTGATAGAGTAGCCATTATTGATAGTGGAAAAATAATTGCTATTAATACACCGAATCATTTAATTGATGAATTAGTTGAAACCGGATTTGAAAAAGTGAAAGAAGTAAAAAAAGCCAACTTAGAAGATGTATTTATACATTTAACAGGAAAGGCTTTAAGAGAAGAATAAAAATTAAAAAAAAATAATAAAATGGAAGACTTAAAATACCCTATTGGTAAGGTTGAATATTTACCTTTTACAGAAGCGAACAAGAAAGCATGGATTAATGCTATTAAAATAGCGCCAGCCGATTTAGAAATAGCGGTGCAACATTTAGATAAAGCACAGTTAGATACTCCATACAGAGAAGGCGGTTGGACTATTCAACAAGTAATGCACCATATGGCCGATAGTCATATGAATGCTTTTATTCGTTTTAAAATGGCCTTGACAGAAGAAGTACCTGCTATTAAAGCTTATGATGAAAAAGGTTTTGCTAACACGGCCGATTCTTTAAATACTCCTATCAATTATTCTACCACTATACTACATGCCTTACATGCGCGTTGGGTAATGCTATTAGAATCTATGACCGATGAACAGTTTCAAAGAAAATTATTTCATCCAGGTAGAAATGCAGAAGTAAGTTTATGGGATATGCTAGCTATTTATTCTTGGCATGGTAAACACCATTTAGCGCATATTACGAATTTGTGTAAGCAGAAGGGTTGGTAGTAGCCTTGGTAGTAAGCTTATTAGTAGACTTAGTTTATTTTTTAAACAAGGCTCTGTCCACTTCGGCTACTAAGTAAACGCTTCCTATAACTAGTATTAAGTCCTTGTCAGTGGCTTTTGCTGAAGCTGATTGTAAAGCAATATTTACATCGCTATAAATATCCCCTTTAAGTCCTAATGCATTTGCTTTTTCTGCAAGCTCCTTAGAAGCGAGGGCTCTAGGTAAATGCGATTGCGTGAAATAGTAATTCGCATTTTTAGGAAGTAATGAAAGTGCTGCATCCACATCTTTATCTTTCACCATTCCTGTCACTATATATAATTGCTCGAATTTGGTAGTAGCTATTTGATCAAGTAGGGCCTTGATGCCATGCTCGTTATGGGCTACATCTAATACAATTCTAGGATTAGATTGAATACATTCCCATCTTCCCATGAAGCCAGTAGAGGATTTTATTTCAACTAAGGCTTGCTGAATGATTGCACTATTTAATTTCCAACCCATGTCTGCTAATAGTTGACAAGCCACTAAAACACCTTTTAAATTTTTGGCTTGATACTTTCCTGGAAGGTCGCAGCTAATAGTAAAATTTGCATCCAATAAAGGCTTGCTCAATAAATGAACATGTGGTTGGCTAAAACTAAAGCTGGCGGTATTCCAATTGTTTTCAAAAGCATTTAGTTCAATAAAATCTTCACTAAAATAAATGGGTGCATTTTCTAAAGCTGCTTTTTCCATGAAAACCGACTTGGTTGCAGCAATACTTTCACTTATTACTATGGGGGTTTCTTTTTTAATAATGCCTGCTTTTTCTGATGCAATGGCTTCAAGTGTATTTCCTAGTAAGGCCATATGATCCCATCCAATATTGGTAATAAGGCTTAGTATAGGTTGAATCACATTGGTGCTATCTAGTCTTCCACCAAGTCCTGTTTCAATAATGGCAATATCACAATTTTCTGCAGCAAAATAATCAAATGCCATGCCCACCGTGATTTCAAAAAACGAAGGTTCGATTTCTTCAATCAAGGGTTTTACTTTTTCTGTAAAGGAACTGACAAACTCTTTGTTACACATTTCTCCATTTACTTTTATTCTTTCTCTAAAATCATATAAATGAGGGGAAGTGTATAAGCCTGTTTTATAGCCTGCTTTTTGAAAAATGGCAGCCAGCATATGACTTGTAGAACCTTTTCCATTGGTGCCTGCTACATGAATGGTCTTAAATTTATTTTCAGGATTGCCTAAGAAAGAACAAATTAATTGAGTGTTATGTAAATCGTTTTTAATGGCAGCGGCTCCAATACGACTAAACATAGGAAGACGACTATATAAATAGTCAATGGTATTTTGATAATCGATCAAAGCAGTGAAATTAATTATTGATTTTCGAACTTGAACTTTACGGTCACATTAGAAACATGATCTGAGCTGTTGAAACTAATTTTAGTTAAGTATTCCACAATGGCTCTTTTATATTTAGCATCGTTAGAACTAGAACCTTTTACAATTTGTACAAAACGGCCAAGGCCTGCAGGGTTCACTTCAATTTCTGCATATATAGTAGCAGGTTCTACATCTCCATTAAATGAATAAGCCTTGGTCACTCTTCTGTCGCCTTTAGTTACAAAAGGGCCGCCTGTTCCTTCATAATTTTTTCCATTAATACTTCCATTCGCCACCCCTTGATCGCCTTTACCTCCAGCAATGCCTTGGTCTTTTACATTATTATAACTGTCTTGGTTATTGCCACCTTTACCATTACCCCCAGCGTATTTTCCCATTAATGCCTTTGGCTTGGGAGCAGGAGGAAGGGGTAGGTTTTTAATATTGGTTTTAGCTTTCGAGGATCTGATGGCTTCGTCATTAGGATCGTTGCCACTTGCATTTATCTTAACAGCCTTATTAATAGCCGTTGCTTTTACTTTTTTGCTTGAACCTAGTTCTGGTGCTGGGGCCTCTTTGCTTAAGGGCGCAATATCTCCTTGGCCTGTTGTGGTATTGCCTAGGTTCACTTCCATATAAGCAGTAGCAGGAGGGATAACGGTGGCAGCAGGTTGTTGCCAATGCATAATAATAAATAAGCAAGACAAGGCAATACATATAACTAAGGTGTAAGCACCTGCCTTTATATTTTTTTCTTGTTCGAAGCTTAATTGCATGCTATAAAATTAATGCAAAAATAGATCAAAACCCAAATTTCACATCCTTTAAGATGAATGTATTATGGGCTTAATAGGACTAGGCCAGGTATTAATTATAATGCCTGTGATTATAATACAACCGCTCACTATTTGTGCTGTAGAAAAGCTTTCTCCTAAAAAAAGCACTGCTTCAATAGAGCTTAATAAAGGAATTAAAGTGCCAAATAAAGCGGCCTTGCCTGCACCAATTTTTTGAATAGCATTATTCCATATTAAATAAGAGATGGTGGAATTACCAATACCTATATAAAGTACTATCCATAATAGATGTGTGTTAAACACGATGGGTTGAACAAAATTTATTTCATAGGCGGCTACTGGTAATAATAAAATAGCACCAATTGCAAAGAGTACTAATAAGAAACTATTATTAGAAATGCCAACTGGTTTTTTACGCACAAAAACATTGTATATACCAAAACAAATACCTGCACCAATCATCCATAAATCGCCGGTACTTATTTGGAAATGTAAAATATTGGCCATCTGACCTTTCGTTAATAAATACACTGTGCCAATTAAACCTAGTATAATGCCTGTGATATTTTTCCAGTGTAATTTTTCATTTACAAAATAGGCAGCAAGCAGTGCCGCCACAATAGGGTGCACGGTGGAGCCAAATAAAGCCATATTAATAGCGGTGGTATAATGACCTGCTGTATATATTAAAGTATTGTAAACGGAAAATCCTATAAGACCCATCCAAAAAAAGTAAGCCTTGTTGGCTTTAAAAATGGGCCATTCATTTTTTAAATTTTTATAGGCAAAGGGGAACATGAAAATAGTAGCTATTGTCCATCTCATGAAAGCTAAACTAGCAGGGCCTGCTAAATGAATTGAATAACGAGATACTATAAAATTCCCAGACCAGATAATACTAGAGGTTATGGCAAGTGCTGCTCCTATTTGATTTTGTCTTCTCAATGGTGTGCAAAATTTTGAGTAAAATCGCCTTTAATTCTTTCAATAGGAGGGTTGTAGTAACCAAATTGTAAATGGGGGAATTCTTCTTTAATTAATTCCATCATTTGTTTAACACCCATAATTTCTCCCATATCGGTCACGCCAATTTTACCTAAATACCAATCGGGATCAATATTGAAATTGCGCCATTGAATCATTTTTAAATCGGTATCTCTGATAAATTTTCTTAAAGCTTCATATTCTTCTACACTGTCCGTCATGCCAGGGAAAACAAAATAATTAATGCTTGTCCATTTACCAGCCGCCGACATCACACGCACACTTTCTTTAATGTCCGCAAAAGTATAATTGTTAGGACGGTAGTAGGCGTTGTAAATATTTTCACGAACGGAATTGGTACTTACCCTTAAACTATCTAGTCCCGCTGCTGCTAAAATTTTTACAGCTTTTGGATCAGAGCCATTGGAATTTATATTGATACTTCCTTTATCTGTATGCTTTCTTA
>CAIJZF010000165.1 GCA_903825095.1 uncultured Bacteroidota bacterium
CTTTAAGTAGTTCTTATTCAATTAACGTAACAGATCCTAACTATAAATTCCCTCAAGTATTTAAATCTACTTTAGCGGCTGATAAGAAATTAGGTAATGGTTGGACAGTCACTGCAGAAGGTTCTTATACTAAGCAATTAGATGCATCTGTTTTCCAAAACATCGCAC
This sequence comes from uncultured Bacteroidota bacterium, assembly GCA_903825095.1. Next base: position 169 of record CAIJZF010000165.1, read on the forward strand.
TTCCTTCAACTGGCTTAGTGCGTTTATCTGATGGTCGTTGGAGATTCCCTTATCAATCATCTTATCCTTATGGTGGTTCACAAATGGGAGGTACTGTTAAGGCAAGTGCAAATAACCCAACAATTAGCAATGCTATTTACATGACTAATTCAAATGCGGGTTATGCTGCTACAGGAACTTTACAAATTCAAAAGGTAACTAAAAACTTTATAGCTACTGCAGCTTATACAAGACAAGTTGCTTATGATGCAGCGGTGACTGGTTCAACCGCACAAACAATGTGGGGTTCTAAAACAACACATGACAATCCTAATGAATTCGTTGCTGGTTTTTCTAATAACTATTTGCCACATAGAATTATCGCAAGTATGATTTATAAGAAAGAGTTTTCTAAAAACTTATTATCATCTGTTGGTTTAGTATATGAAGGCGCTCCTAACTACACTACTTCTTATTATGTAAGTGGTGACGTTAACAATGATGGTATTTCTTATAATGACCTAATGTTTATTCCTAAAGATCCTTCTCAAATTAAATTAGTGAATGGTTCAACAGCTACAGACAAAAGAGATCAAACTACATTATGGAATCAATTAAATACTTTCATTTCTAACAACCCTTATTTATCTAAACATAGAGGTGAATTTGCTGAAAGAAATGCATACGTATTACCTTGGACCCATAAATTAGATTTAAACTTTACACAAGACATTAGATTTACTTCTGGTAAAAACAAGCATACCATTCGTTTAACAGCAGATATTTATAACTTAACTAACTTGTTAAATAAAGATTGGGGTGTGTTCTATGTACCAACAACAACAACTCCTTTAACATTAACAGGTATTGATACAGATGGTAAAACACCTATCTACAGGTTTCCTTTCTTAGATGCAACTAAGCAAATACCTCAATCAAGACCTTATACTCCATCTTCAAGTATTGCTTCTCGTTGGCAGTTACAAATTGGAGTTAGATACTTATTTAACTAATCAGTTTTATAATTTCTTTAGCTAGTAATAGCTATAAAAAAAGCCCTCCGATATATCGGGGGGCTTTTTTGTTTCTTATAAGGCTTTTGAAATTTAAGCCTTGTCGTTTATTTTTACTTCTTCTTCTTTTTCTTGCCTTTCTTATCTTCCTCTAATACCTTAATACGCATATTTTTAAATCTTAGTACATCGCCATGGCCTAAAAAACCAATATGGCCAGTGGTTCTCAATAAGCCCGGATGTTCTTTATGGTCCATGGTACCGTTCTTAGAAGCTTCTGCATAATCGCCCTCTGTTATAACAGTACCATTCAAGGTTACTTTAATCTGCGTTCCTTTAACCATAATTTCTTCTTGATTCCACTCACCAGTAGGCTTTAAAAAACCTCTTTTAGCAGGAATCACACCATATAAAGAGCCATGGGCTTGATAGGGCATTATGGGCGGGTTTTTATATTTTTCTGCTTCAGTATCTAAAACCTGTATTTCCATACCCACATAGGCAGCATCACCTTCTAAAGGAGCATGCACGCCAATACCATTATTGGCACCTGGCGTTAATTGAAAATCGAACCTATATATAAAGTCAGCGAACTCTTCTTTAGTATACAAATTGCCTCCTCCACCTCCGCCCGCTTTATCAGGATGCACTACTACAGCGCCTTCTTCTATTAAATAGCCTGAAGTATTTCCTGTCCAACTATCTAAGCTAGTGCCATCAAATAAAGAAACGAAACCTTCATTTTTTTCTTCTTCTGTTAAACTTGTTATTTCATTAGAAGGAATTTCTCTTATATAAATATTACGATAAGCTACATAGGTACCATGTGCTTGTAATTCAATTTGCTCCTTTGCAAAAATGGGTGACTTGCGATCCCAAAAATTTTCTAAAGTCACATCATCGGTTACCAGCACACCATTTAAATAAACGGTTACTTGCGGCCCCTTCATAATAATATGAAAAGTATTCCACTGCCCAATTTTGTTATCGGCCACTACCAAGGGTTTGCTCTGATTTTTTATATTGTTGTATAATCCTCCAGAACCTACTTGTGCGCCTACTTCTCTTCTGCTTGTATCCCAAATTTGAACTTGTGGACTTCCTCTTAAATAAATACCTGCATCGCCTTTCTCGGTAATTTTCCAATCTACATACATTTCAAAATCGCCATATTTTTTTTCTGTAGCTAGGTTATCGCCATGTCCTGTAAATACTAAAAGACCATCCTTTGCGATCCAATCATTTTTCATTTTCTCATTGGCTTTTTGTTCTGCAGCTTTTAAAGCAGAGTCAGTCATCTTAGCCCTTGCAATTGGGTTCATAACTAAACCTTTCCAACCTGTTAAGTCTTTGCCATTGAATAAAGGCACAAAACCATTGTCATAAGGTAATTTGATGAGATGTTCATTAAGCTTAGATATTAATAAAGGACTATCCACGCCCACTATATCTGACATGTTAGCTGATGCGCCTAAACCATGTGTAGGGTAGGAATTTCCACGAATAAGGCCCATTGCCTTTTCCAAGCTAGCCCTTACTTCTGGCCCTCTAATGCTGTTATCAGCTAAGGCTAAACGTGCTAGAATGATAGCAGCTTCTTTATTAATAGTTTCATCATTTAATGATTTACTCACCAACATAAAACTTGCAAAACCTGGAATAAGAGAGGCTTCATGTAGTACATTTCTTTTTTCTAATCGGGTACTTACTTTTTCCATTCTATCTTGTAAGTCTAATAATTTTTGTGCATCGGTTTTAGCAACTTGTTTTTCAGTGCTAGCTATTTTTATTGCTGGTAATTTAAAATTGAAATTATCTAAGGCGGCTTGTATATGTTTTGCATTTTCTCCAGATGCCGATTTTAGTGCCTTGGTTAATGCTTGTTTAGAAGCGGTAGAATGAATACTTGCTAAAGCCCTTGCTGCATTACCTCCAAAGGTTTCATTTTTTAATAAACTGCTAAGTAATTTTACCGCTGCATCATCACTTAATAAACTTAGTTGTTTAATAATAAATTCACGCGCATAAAAAGTTTTAGCAGATCCATACACGGCCACTAAATTTTCAGCAAGCTGTTGTTTTAATGAAGCATTTAAACTAGCCTCATTTACATAAGCATTTAAAGCATAAGTGGGTTTTAATTTTAAAGAATCGTTATCTAATAAGTGTACTAATTCTTTCCATTGGCTACTACCCCAAGTATGCATAGAAGTAATAGCAGTCTCCACTTCAGAAGGGCGTTGATAAGGGAAGCTATTAATTGTATTTTTTACTGATCCTACTTGTGCTATAAGCTGAGTTGCGCATAACAAGAAGATAAGTAAATAAGAAATTTTATTTTTCATTATAAATAATTTTTTTTGAATGATTAAATGGTCCATGGAGAACGCATCGCTGGGTTAATTAATCTATTGGCCTGCTCATCATTAATAAACTCTTGGGTAACTGGATTAAACTTTAAGTTCCTTCCTAATTGCAAGGCTATTTTACCCATATTAATAATGGTACAAGATCTAAATCCATTGGATTCATTTAAGGCAAAAGGTGTTCTATCTCTTACCGATTCTAAAAAATCAGTCACTTGAGGTGCAGGGTCTGGAAGCATGGCTAATTTTTCCTTTAAATTCGGAATATCAGACACAAAGCCTTTAAAAAGTTTTCCTTTAGGCCCTTCAATGTAGGCTGCATCTGGATCCTTGGCCTCTCCATCTAAAATTATTTTACATCCATCTTCATA
>CAIJZF010000166.1 GCA_903825095.1 uncultured Bacteroidota bacterium
CCCAGTTACGGTATCTGCAATAGTTATATAGTTACCAGTTGAATTCGGTATCACATATAATGGAACTGCAACGCTTGCACCTGTTCCATCTAATTTTAAATTTTGTGTATTAGCAAAAGAGCCTTGTGTCGCATCTGCAGTATAGACTGGTCTGAAAGGCCATACTGTACTTGTACTTCCAACGACTATGTCATCAACGTGACGGCCATTCGCATTACCTCCTGTTAAATTGGTAATAGCAGGACCGCCCGCCCAATCTTGATAGTTATCATCCATCTTGCCATAACTTAAACCCTTACTTGGTTGCATCCACCACATGTCAATTTTTTCATTCGCTCCATTTGTATAGTGATTTGCACTTGCTGAATTAGATCTATAAGTGGGGCTAGTTACTAAACTATCTAATGCTGTTTTACCAACTTTAGCAACCAATGTACCTACTGCAGCATAATCATTATAAGGAGTGAAAACATGGCAGCTTGCATAACAAGTTTGAGTTGTAAATTTTGGCGTTGAATTATCTATATTCCATAACATCGCAATCTTATCTTCCCCAAAACCTTCTCTTGTTAAAATACCATTTGCATCATAGGTTCTAGCACTTCCTTCTTTAGCCCATAATTTAGTGGTTGGGTTAAAATACCAAGGGGCTACTTTTTGGCTTTGGTCTTTATCTGCATATTCTGCTAAAAAATAAATATACTGATCGTCATACATAGCTCTTAATGAAACAGGATAAGTATCTCCAATATACCCTGCAAATAAGCCATTACCCGGATCGGGTACTGCAGGAATAAAATCCAATTTTTCAGCATTTGCCCAAATTAGATCTACCACGCCATCTATAGTGGGTGCCGTAGCCGTTTTTAAAGCAAGTAAATCGGTGGTATTTTTAGTCGCAGTAGATACGACCACTTGGTCTGTTTTAGTGCAGTACATAAAAAATAGTACTACAAAACTAAATAGCGATACAATTTTTAAAATTTTCATACATTATACATTTATGGTGAACGTTTAAAATCCAGGAGCAAAGGGACAAAACTTTAAAAGCCTACTCAATGACGCTTCTCAGTTAATTATATGATAGGAATCATAAATAGCTTAATTATCCTTAATTTTATAGCACAAGCATATACACTATGAATCCCGCTTTTTCTACATTCAGTCGTTTAATTACCAACCCTATTTCCTTTGGCTTTTTTTTATTTACAAAATTGCCAGCCGCTTTTTTTGCGGGTTTAAGAATTCATTATTTCGATGACCGTAAATGTGTAGTGCGTATTCGCTACTCTTGGTTTAGTCAAAACCCTTTTCAATCTATTTATTTTGCGGTGGAAGCCATGGCTGCAGAAATGACTTGCGGTATGCTAGCCTTTGCTCAAGTTTACCAAAGAGTTCCTAAAATAAGCATGCTGGTGGTGGGCACGCAGGCCCATTTTTTAAAAAAAGCAACAGGTACTATTTTATTTAGTTGTGAAGATGGCCTAGCCATTCAAGAAGCTATTCAAGAAACTATAGCTACCGGTGAAGGAAAAACAGTAATTTGTAAGTCGGTGGGCACGAATTCAAAAGGCGAAGTAGTTGCTGAATTTAATTTTACATGGAGTTTTAAAGCAAAAAAATAATTCAATTTTATAAAAATAATAGTATGAAAAAAAATCCAACAAATTTACTAGCACTCATAATGAGC
>CAIJZF010000167.1 GCA_903825095.1 uncultured Bacteroidota bacterium
AAAAACAAATTCCCCCCGAGTAGTCGGGGGGAATTTAAAAATCATAAGAGGGAAAATTTCGAGCCTTTATATTTTATAAAAGGCGAAAACTAAAAAGCCCCCCGAGTAGTCGGGGGGCTTTAAAATCTTTAGAGGTTCTTTTTGTAGGTTTTATATTTTATAAAAACCTACAAAAAAACTACTTCACCGATTGAACCAAGGCTTTGAAGCTTGCTGGCTCGTTCATTGCTAAGTCTGCTAAAACCTTACGGTTTAAATCAGATCCTTTCTTTGCTAAAAGGTTAATGAATTGGCTGTAAGTAAGACCTTCTTCACGCACTGCTGCATTAATACGCGCAATCCATAAAGTACGGTACTCACGCTTTTTCAACTTACGACCTACATAAGCATAAGTTAAACCTTTCTCTAATACGTTTTTGGCAACGGTATAAACGTTTTTACGTTTACCATAAAAACCTTTCGCTTGTTCGAAAATCTTTTTTCTTCTTGCTCTAGATGCGACGGCATTTTTTGAACGTGGCATAATTAATATTTTTTTGAATCCTGTTGATCTTAAAGATTACTTGCTGGACTCGGTGAATTAAATTTTGTTAAATAAACCTTACTGTAGTTAAGTTGTAGACTATCCTTTTAATCTTAATAAACGAAGAACGAAGTCTTTGTTAGTTGACCCAACAAGTCCTTTTTTTCTCATCGCTCTTTTGCGCTTTGTAGATTTTTTGGTAAGAATGTGTCTTTTGAAGGCTTTTTGGAAGGTGATTTCACCGGTTCCAGTAACTTTAAAACGCTTTTTCGCGCTCGAGTTAGTTTTAACTTTTGGCATTATATAATCTTTACGATTACTCCCTACTGGCGGCGCTGCTCAGGCAGTGCACTTGTTGAGCCTTGTGGGAAATGGATGGCGAAGGTACGCGCAAATAGCGAGATGGCAAAAAAAATGAGCCATTCCATGTATTGGGATGACTCATTGTATAAATAGGTTGAAAATCAATGGTTTAAATCAATATCTGAACTAAGCTGTAGGCTTCTTTTTCCCACCTGCTTTAGGTTGGAAAATAGCAAACATTCTCTTTCCTTCTAATTTAGGCATACTTTCTAAAGTTCCTGCCTCGGCTAAGCGCTCTGCAAATTTCAATAAAAGTAGTTGCCCTCTATCCTGGAACATAATCGCACGACCTTTAAATTGAACATAGGCTTTCACCTTATTGCCGTCTTGTAAAAATTTCTCTGCGTGTTTTGCTTTGAAGTCGAAATCGTGGTCATCAGTTCCTGGAGTGAAACGAATCTCTTTAATCTCAGATTGTTTAGAGTTCGCCTTCATCTCTTTTTCCTTACGCTTTTTCTCGTAAAGGAACTTCTTATAATCAATGACTTTACATACTGGGGGATCGGCTGTTGGAGAAATCTCCACTAGGTCCAAACCTTGGTCTGCAGCTATTTTCAAGGCATCTTGAGTGTTGTACACACCCACTGTAATGTTGTCTCCAACCAATCTGATTTGTGGAACTCGAATACGATCATTAATTCGATGCTCTGGTTCTTGTTGTCTTTGAAACCTTGGGTTAAATCTGGGTCCTCTGTTCGGTAATGCCATTAAGTAATTAAACGTTTATTAAGTTTTGTAAAGATAGTCTTTGTTATGATATAGGCGCTAATCTTTCTTTGATTTCTTCTAGTACCTGATTTAGGAATAAATCCTTGTCTAGCATACCCAAATCACCTTTCCCTTGACGTCTTACAGATAATTTATTCTCTGCAACTTCTTTCTCACCAATCACTAGCATATATGGCACTTTCATTATCTCGGTATCTCTAATTTTCTTTCCAATTTTTTCATTTCTGTCATCAATTTCCACGCGCACCCCTGCTTTTTTAAATTGAGCTAGCACTTCTTCTGCATAAGGCATGAACTTATCGCTGATAGGTAAAATTTTCACTTGCAATGGCGCTAACCAAACTGGAAACTTACCAGCATAATGTTCTAATAAAAATCCAATGAAACGCTCGTGCGTGCCTAAAGGAGCACGATGAATAATTAATGGCGTTTCAGGTTCGTTGTCTTTATTGGTGAAACTTAAGTTGAACCTTTTGCCTTGTGCAAAATCGACTTGGTTAGTAGCTAGTGTAAACTCTCTTCCAATGATACTCCAAATTTGCACATCAATTTTTGGTCCGTAAAATGCACCTTCATCTTGTACTTCTACAAACGGCGTTCCTGTTTCAATTAATACAGCACGCACCATGGCTTCAGTTTCTAACCAAAGTTCAGGTTCGTTAATATATTTCTGTCCTAATTTTTTGGGATCGTGTAAACTTAAACGCATCACGTATTTATCAATGCCAAAAATTTTGAAATACTTTAAATACATTTCATTCACCGCTCTG